>JAYTLA010000136.1:0-8332 GCA_043729825.1 Ferruginibacter sp. | reverse complement strand
TGCTTACAAAAAGGAATAAACACACTGTTACCAGCGGCTATAAATCCCCAAAAGAAAAATACCGTAACCAAGGTACCTAGGGCACCATAGTTTGTAGGTATTAATTGTTTAGAGGAGGAGTTTTGATTGTCTGTGGTTGAAGCTATCATAATGCGAAATCGTTTTAGTTGCTCAAAATAGGTTAAATAATTATTAACAAAAAAAGAATTTGTTCTATGTTCTAAAAATGTGGAAACCTTGTTTTGAAAAGATAACGTATATTAATTCATTTTTAAAACAGTTTTTTAAAAGTAAGGCATGCGTAACAAGTTATTAAACATCGTTTACCGCTCATCAATTTTTTTTAAAAGATTTTTGTTAATAAGCATAACTATATACTTTTGTTATCTAATAAATTATAAATATGAAAAGAATATTTTTTTATTGTTTAGTAATGACGGCTGCTACAACAGTAACTGCACAAAAGAAAGCTGTAGTAAAAGCACCTGTACCCAAAGCAACAACTGGCGCTGTAGCTGGGCAAAAAGTAGTTTTTACCGAGTATAAATTAAAAAATGGATTGCCAGTTATCCTACATCAAGATAAATCGGCACCTGTAGTAGCCGTATCGGTAATGTACCATGTGGGTAGTAAAGATGAGCAAACAGACCGTACTGGCTTTGCACATTTTTTTGAGCATTTATTATTTGAAGGCTCAGATAATATAAAGCGGGGCGAGTTTATGAAAATTGTAAGTGCCAATGGTGGGCAAAATAATGCCAATACTACTCAAGATCGTACTTTTTATTACGAAGTATTTCCATCTAACCAATTGGCTACGGGCTTATGGTTGGAAAGCGAAAGAATGATGCACCCTGTAATAAATGAAATAGGTGTAAAAACGCAAAACGAAGTAGTAAAAGAAGAAAAAAGATTGAGGGTGGATAACCAACCATATGGTAATTTTTTGGGCGAAATAATGAAACGCCTTTTTGTAAAACATCCTTATAACTGGGTACCCATTGGCAGCATGGCACATTTAGATGCAGCAACGCTACAAGAATTTCAGGCATTTAATAAAAAATATTATACCCCAAGTAATGCTGTATTGGTAGTAGCTGGCGATATTGATATTTCTAAAACAAAAGCATTAATAGAAAGTTATTTTGCTGATATACCAAGTGGCACGCCTATTGTAAAAGCAAAATATGAAGAAGAGCCAATTGCCAAAGCCATTATTGATACGGCTTATGACAGTAATATTCAATTGTCAGCAATCATGTCGGCATATCGCATACCTGGTATGTTGCATAAAGATTCTAAAGCATTGGAAATGGCAGCTGCAGTATTAAGCCAAGGAAATAGTAGTAGAATGTATAAAAAAATGGTAGATGATAAAAAGAACTCAGTAGCTGTTGGTACTTTTAATTACGCATTAGAAGATTATGGTGCATATATTTCCTATGCCTTGCCAAATGGTAGTACATCTGTAGATACTTTGTTAAAAGATATGGACGAAGAAGTAACAAAATTACAAAACGAATTGATAAGTATGGATGAGTTTAATAAACTACAAAACCAATTTGAGAATCAGTTTTTAGATAAAAATACCCGTATGCTCGGTGTGGCAGAAAACTTGGCAGATGGTTTTACTTTTTATAAAAATACTAATACCATTAATACAGAGTTGGATGAAATAAGAAAAGTTACTCGGGAGGATATTCAAGCAGTAGCTAAAAAATATTTGAATCCTAATCAAAGAGTGATATTGTATTATTTACCAAACAAAAAATAATATTACTTATTATAACTAATGTATAAAATTAACAAGATGAAAAAAATAATAATAGTTGCATTGAGTGTTTTGTTTTTGCAAAACAGCTTTGCACAAATAAAAATTGATCGTAGCAAAAAGCCTGCAGCAGGGCCTGCGCCAGTTATATCTTTTAAAGACCCAGTAACATTTACTATGCCAAATGGTATGACGGTAATGGTAGTAGAAAATCATAAGTTACCAAAAGTAAGAGCAACACTAAATATAGATGCAGGACCAATAACTGAAGGCAAAAAAGCTGGGCTATTAGATTTAATGGGTGGTATGTTGGGCGAGGGCACTACCAATATGAGTAAAGATAAATTTGATGAATCTGTTGATGGTATCGGCGCTGATGTAAATTTATTTTCGAGTGGTGGTTCTGCCTCGGCACTTACTCGTTATTTCGACAAAGCATTTATGCTATTGGCAGATGGATTAAAAAATCCAAGTTTTCCGCAAGCTTCTTTTGAGAAATTAAAATCACAAACCATTACAGGTTTAAAATCGAGCGAAAAAAGTACAACTGCTATTGCTGCTAGAGTTTCACAAGCGTTGAGCTATGGGAAAAATACTGCTCAAGGAGAGTTCACCACTGAAGAATCAGTAAAAGCACTCACGCTTAATGATGTAAAAGAGGCATACAAAAATTACATTACACCATCTCGCAGTTATTTAACTTTTGTAGGAGATATTACGCCTACTGCTGCAAAAGATTTGGCTACAAAAGCTTTTGGTAACTGGAGTGGAAAAAAATTAAATTTAGAAGTACAACCCATAATTAAAAACCCTAGCAAAACAGAAATAAATTTTATTGATTTGCCAACAGCTGTACAAGGCGAGCTTAGTGCAGGAAATGTTATTAGTAATCCAATGAGTGGAAAAGATTATCATACTTTATTACTGGCAAACCAAATATTGGGTGGTGGTGCAGAGAGCAAATTATTTATGAATCTTAGAGAAAAACATGGTTTTACATATGGTGCATATTCAAGCGTAGGAAGCGGTCGTTTTCAAAGTTTATTTAAGGCTGGTGCAGCAGTACGTACAGATAAAGTAGATAGTGCTGTGCAAGAAATGTTGAATGAAATTTTAAACATGAGAGAGGGAAAAATTACGGAAGATGAATTGAGCATGGCTAAAGCAAAATACAATGGTTCATTTGCGTTGGGTATGGAAGATCCATCTCGTGCGGCTACATATGCGAGCAATATTTTGATAAATAATTTACCTAAAGATTTTTACAGAACATATTTGCAAAAAATAAATGCAGTAACTATTGATGATATAAAAAAAGTAGCCAAAAATTATTTTAGCGATGGTAATGCAAGGATTATAATTGTAGGTAATGGCAAAAAAATAATTCCAAGCCTTATGCGTTTGGGTTATCCAATTAAAAAATACGATAAGTGGGCTGAACCAGTTTTAGATGAAGTAAAAGATACTAAAGTGCCTGAAACAGGCAATACTTCTGATGCAGTATCTGGCAATAGTATTATACAAGATTACTTAAAAGCCATTGGTGGTAGAGAAGAAGCTATGAAAGTAACTTCTATGAATTCTACGCTTGCTATGGATATGATGGGTATGCAAATTACTGGTACAGAAAAAAAGATGGCGCCTAATAAAATAGTTACTGAATTTAAAATGGGTGCTAATACGATGTACAAAAAAGTATTCGATGGCGGAAAAGGCTCTACACAACAAGGGCCACAAAAAGCAGATTTTACAGAAGCAGAAATAAAAGAAGCATTAGACGAAAAAGGCGTTATTCCACAATTATTTTACAACAATAAAGAATATGTGGGCAAAGGAAAAGTAGGAGATGAGGAAACGTATCGCTTAAAAGTAATATTTCCGAGTGGTCGTACATCTGTACAGCAGTATTCTGTAAAAACAGGATTATTGTTGCAAGAAGAAACAACCCAAAGGATAGGAGATAATGATGTTCCAACAACTATTGACTATAAGGATTATAAAAAAGTAGGAGCATTACTTTTGCCACACAACATTATTGCAAGTGCAGATGGGCAAGAGTTTAATATGAAAGCAACTGAAATAAAATTGAATGAAGGCGTAACAGCAGGAGATTTTGAATAAATATTGCCGAAATAATTTCAAAATAAAATGCCTCCAAAAAAAGGAGGCATTTTATTTTTAAAAATTTTAAACACCAAATTGGCTAAGATGATGATCCAGATGTTTATAAAACATATTATTCCATTCTGTTGAATTTAAAACACCAAATGAATGCGATTCTTTGCCATTAAAATTAGCTTCGCCGAGTTGTTGTGTTTTTTGTATGTATTGAATTAAACGTTTTTTTTCTACATCAAAATCTTTATCGGTTTTAATGATGAACTGTGGTGCAGTTTGAGAATTGTGTTTGTAAGGCACTTCGTTTGTAACAGTCTTTTTTACAAAAGATTTCAATATAAATTTCATAAAAAAATTGGGCTTGGGATGAATGTCTTCATAAGCCATTTCGTATGTAACGTTACAATGCGCAAGCATTTGTGATACACTCATCTTGCCCCATTGTGGAGCTGTACTATTGTTAAGTTTATTTATTCTCTCGATAATATTATCAGATACATCTTTTGTGAATACGTTTGGTAAAGCCATGGTTATTTTTATTGCGAAAGTAAATAGTTTTAGTGATCATTCAATGGCAATCCTCTTTTTACAAATTCTGTCCAGTTTAAATATTCATCACCTTTTCTTTGCTCCACCATCGTTATACAATCGTTTACGGGGCATACTATTTTGCATAAGTTACAACCCACACATTCTTCTTCTTTGATAGTGTATTTATTATATGGATTACCTCTTTCGATATTTATAGATTGGTGCGAAGTATCTTCGCAAGCAATGTAACACAAACCACAGTGAATACAAGCATCTTGATTAATTTTTGCCACAATATGAAAATTAATATCCAGCTCTTCCCACTTGGTAATTTTTGGAACAGATAAGCCAACAAAATCATCAATGTTTGCATAACCTTTTTCATCCATCCAATTGTTTAAACCATCGCATAAATCGGTGATAATTTTAAAACCACTTATCATTGCGGCTGTACATACTTGCACATTGCTTGCGCCAAGTAGCATAAATTCTGCTGCATCTTTCCAAGTAGTAATACCACCAATACCAGATATTGGTACTGCTTTTATTTTTTCGTGCTGTGCAAGACTAGTGAGCATTTTTAATGCAATGGGTTTTACAGCTGGCCCACAATAACCACCATACACCGATTTACCTCCCACATTTGGATTTGGTACAAGTGTATCTAAATTTATACCAGTAATAGATTGTATGGTGTTTATTAATGACAAGCCATTGCTACCGCCTTCTAGAGCAGCAATAGCACCTGGTACAGCCGAGTGTACATTGGGTGTGAGTTTTGTTATTACCGGAATGTTGGCTACTTCCATTACCCATTCCACCACCATTTTTGCAATTTCAGGATCTTGCCCAACAGCAGCACCCATGCCTCTTTCCACCATGCCATGCGGGCAACCAAAGTTTAATTCCAAACCATGAGTACCAGTATCTTCTACTTTTTTTATTAACTCGTGCCAGCTTTTTCTATCGTTATCTGCCATTAAAGAAACCACCATAGCACGATCAGGAAAAAGTTGTAACACTTCTTTTATTTCTTTTAAATTAATATCTAGTGGTCTGTCAGATATCAATTCAATATTATTAAAGCCCACTGCTTTTCTTCCATTATAATCCAAAGCTGAATAACGTGATGAAACATTTTTTACTTGGCTACCCAATGTTTTCCATACCACGCCGCCCCAGCCTGCTTCAAAAGCACGAAGTACATTTATTTTTTTATCGGTAGGCGGTGCAGATGCTAACCAAAAAGGATTTGGAGATTTTATTCCGAGAAAATTTGATTGTAAGTTTGCCATTTTTTATGATTTTTTTGCAACGCTGACAAAGCTGATTTTATATGATTAAAAAAGATTTTTTTTGTTTGTGACAATAATCTTAATTAATCTGCTTCATCTGTGTTCGATTCCTAAATATTCTAAAATTCCCTTTGCGCCATCCTTACCAGCCTGCACTGCATCTACCACTTCTTTGCCACCATTCACTGCATCGCCACCAGCAAATACGCCCTTCAAATTTGTACTTCCATTTTTTTCTATTATAATTTTTCCATTTTTATTTTGTAGCGAAGCATCATTTACCAAACCTTCAAAAGGAATTTGCCCAGCAGCCTTTATGACCATATCTACATCTAAAGAAAAAGTTTCTCCAGTTTCTACTGGCGCTCTTCTGCCAGATGCATCTGGTTCGCCTAATGTCATTTTATTGCATACCAATTTTTTTACAATGCCATTTTCTCCCATAATTTCTTTCGGGCTTGCCAACCAAATAAAAGAACAGCCATCTAGCTTTGCAATATCCAATTCTACATCGGTACAAGGTTTTTCATTTTCTGTTCTGCGGTAAATCATGGTTACTTCTTTAGCCCCCAATCTTTTTGATTGTGTAGCCGCATCAATGGCCGTCATGCCCATACCAATAACGGCTACATTATCGCCCACAGCTATTTTGGAATATTCATTTGTACGAATGTTATAAATAAATGAAATGGCATCTTCCACGCCATGTAAATCTTCACCTGGTATTTCTAACGCACGTGCTACGCCAACACCAATGCCTAAAAACACTGCATCATAATTTTGTTGCAATGCAGCAAGTGTAATATCTTTTCCGAGTTCTTTTTTATATTCGATTTTTATTCCTCCTACGGAGAGAATATAATCTACTTCTTCTTTACAAAACTCAGGCGTAACTTTATAAGCAGCCACTCCATACGTCATCAACCCTCCGCCTTTTTCTTCTTTCTCATAAATAGTTACATCAATACCTTGCAACGATAAGGCATGTGCGCAAGCCAAGCCAGCAGGGCCAGCACCCACAACAGCTACTTTTTTACCAACAGCCTCTTTTCTGGTAAATAATTTCCATTGTTTATCCATTGCTTTTTCTGTAGAGTAGCGTTGTAGTTTTGCAATGTTGATGGGTTCTTCTTCCAAAAAATTATATACACAAGCACCTTCACATAATTTTTCTACGGGGCACACTTTAGAACAACCAGCACCCATAATGTTGGACGATAAAATTGTTTTTGCAGATCCTTTTATATTGCCAGATGATATTTGTTTGATGAATAAAGGTACATCAATGCTGGTAGGGCAGGACTTTGTGCAAGGTGCATCGTAACAGTTAATGCATCTGTTGGCTTCAATGGCAGCAGCTTCATCGTGCTCAAATGGAGGATGAATATCGCTGAAATTTTTTGCGTATTCTTGTTGTAATAATTTATTTGATGAAATAGACATGTAAAATTATTTTTATTTTTATTGACGGTTCTTTCTAAAGGTTGGGTACAATTTGTACCTATCCTTTATTTATTTACAATTCCGTTAATTTACCGTAAGTCTCAGGTCTTCTATCTCTAAAAAATTGCCAAGTATTTCTCACTTCTTCTATCATATCTAAATCAAAATCGCAAATCAATAGTTCATCATTATCTTCTGATGCTGTTGCTAAAATTTGCCCACGAGGATCTACAAAATAAGAACTGCCATAAAATTTTCCAAGGTTCCATGGCTTTTCTTCACCCACACGATTGATACAACCCATAAAATATCCATTGGCTGCGGCATGTGCTGGTTGCTCTAGTTTCCATAAATATTGCGATAAGCCAGCAACCGTTGCAGAAGGATTGTAAACGATTTCTGCACCGTTCAAACCCAAGCATCTCGCCCCATCAGGGAAATGCCTATCATAACATATGTACACACCAACTTTAGCATACTTTGTCTGAAACACAGGGTAGCCAAGGTTTCCGGGCTTAAAGAAAAACTTTTCCCAAAAACCCGATGTGTGTGGAATATGGTTTTTTCTATATTTTCCTAAGTAGGTTCCATCAGCATCTATTACAGCAGCAGTGTTGTATAAAAAGCCAGCTTGCTCTCTTTCATAAATGGGAACAACAATAACCATGTTATACTTTTTTGCATAAGTTGCCATCAAATCTGTTGTGGGCCCTGGCACAGTTTCGGCAGAGGCATACCATTTTTTATCTTGCCCCGGGCAGAAGTATGGGGTGTTAAAAATTTCTTGCAAACATAAAATTTGCACACCCTTTTGTCCTGCTTCTTCAATAAGCGGAATATGTTTTTGCACCATAGCATCGCATATTTCTTGTATGGTACCTTCGCCTTCTATTTTTGGAAGACTCATTTGTATAAGTCCTGATTTGATTATTCTTGGCATGATGATTAATTTTTGATGTTTAGGAAGCGTTAGAATTAAAAATTATTTTCACTTTATCGTTTAATTATTTAGATGTCAGCCTGAGCTTGTCGAAGGCGTGTTGATACATGTAAGATTGGTTCTATTTTTATGCATCGCCTTCGACAAGCTGCTAATGACATGTTTACTAAAAGGCTAATTAATAATTTTTTACAAAAATTAATTTTAGCCACAAAGTCTCGAAGACACAAAGGA
>JAYTLA010000135.1:0-28197 GCA_043729825.1 Ferruginibacter sp. | reverse complement strand
TTAAATTGATTTTTGTTGTAACGGTTAATAAACTAATTTTAAGACTTAATATAACAGATAAGTATGGCAAAGTTCAGCAGAATATTTTTTATTTCATTGTTTTTTATTCTTGCAACTTTTGTAGGTAGTGCTCAAGTGAATGCGGTAACATTTGGTAAAAATAGGGTTCAATACAAAAAGTTTAAATGGCAATATTATCAAACACAAAACTTCAATGTATATTTTTATGCAGGAGGGCAAGAGCTTGCAAAATTTGTAGCGCAAGTAGCAGAAAAAGAATTGCCAAGTATAGAAGCAGCTGCAGAATATAGTTTGCAACGCCGGGCAAATATTATTTTGTACAACGAGTTTGCAGATATGCAACAAACAAATATTGGTTTGGAAACTGATGTGCTAAACACTGGTGGTGTAACAAGGTTGGTAAATAATAAAATGGTAATGTACTACGATGCTAACCATTATAATCTTAAAAGACAAATAAGACAAGGTATAGCAGATGTAATTACAAAAAATGTATTGTTTGGCGATGACCTTGGCGAAGTAGCAAGCAACCAAGCATTACTAGATTTACCTACATGGCTTACTGATGGCTACGTGGCGTACCTTGGCGAAAACTGGAGTACAGATTTGGATGATGATTTGAAGAGCGAAATACTAAGTAATAATTATACAAAATTTTCTTCATTTTCGTACCGCAGACCATTGCTTGCAGGGCATGCATTTTGGTTTTATGTAGAAGAAAAATACAAGAAAGAAAACGTAACTTATTTTTTATATTTAGCACGGATTTATAAAAATTTAAATAAGGCTAGTAAGCAAATTACAAAACTTTCGTTTAAGCAATTGCAGGCAGAGTTTATGGAGTATCAAGATGAGAAATACTCTAATGATATAGCTCGAAGAAAAGCTTACCCTAAGGGAAGTTTGGTAGAAAGTTTTGATATAAACAAGCGAGTAAATTATTACCGTTTTAATGCAAACCCAACAAAACGCAATAACGATTATGTAGTTACACAATTTAAAAAAGGAATCGTAAGATTAATTTATAATACCGATGGCGAAAATAAAACCATTCTTAAATATGGTGTGAGATCTTATGAGGCACAGGTAAATCCAAGTTACCCATTAGCAGCGTGGGACCCAAAGGGCACAAGGTTTTCGGTATTTTACACTACCGAAGGGCGCTTAAAGTTATTTGTGTATGATGTGGTTACAAGAATTAAACAATATCGTTTTGATCTTACAGATAAATTTGACCAAGTACAAGATGTAAAATATATGTTGGATAGTAGAACGTTGTTAATTTCTGCTGTAAAAGATGGACATGCAGATATTTATACTTTTGATATTGAAAAAGAAAAATTGGTACAAATTACAAACGATGTGTATGATAATTTAGATGCTTCATTCGTTTCTTTCCCTGGAAAAACAGGCATCATTTATAGTAGCAATAGACCCGCTGCAGAAGCAAAAACAGGCGATACTATTTTACCTAGCAATAATCGTTTTAATATTTTTCTTATTACCAATTTTGGCGATAAGCCAGAGCTTAACCAAATAACACAACTTACCAATTTGAAATATGGCAATGCTCGTTTTCCTACACCATACAACAATACACATTTTACTTTTGTAAGCGATGAAAATGGTATTGGTAACCGCTATGCAGGTTTTTTTACAACCAAGGCCGAAGGGTTGGATACACTAGTTTTAATTGGCGATGATATACTTAGAAACCCTTCAGAAAAACTAGTAGATAGTACATTGCGTGTGTACAATAAAACGGATGTGGACTCTGTAGCCATCGTATCGGTATCATCAGATTCTACTTATATTTTTCCTTTGAGTAATTACCCAAGCTCGCTTGCAGAAAGCCGAGTAGCGGGAGATAATAACCAAGTGAGCGAAGTAACAAGACAAAGCGATGAAAAAGACTTGTATAAACTTAAAATAGATGAAAACACTTTAAGAAGAAGAAATATTAATGCAACGCCTACCGAGTATGCAAAAAAATTAATGAGAGAAAGCAAACTCACCTATGTAAAAGAAGCAGGTGGCGGCAAATTGATAGATGCAAATGTGCCTTTGAAGGATTCTGCAAAAAAGGAAGATGATTTTTTTCAAACAGAATTTGCCAATGAGAAGAAAGATAGTATAAAAATAGGGGTACAATATCCTACAGTAAATAGTGATTATAAAGACGATGAAAATATTTTGGCAAGAGCGAAATTATTTAAATACAAGCCTATAAAATTTTCTGTTGATTATGGCTCTGGAGGTTTTAATAGTGGCGTATTGGTAAATAGATATGAACCTTATAATAATGGCCAAGGTCCAATAAGATTAAATGGAGCTAGTCCATTAAGTGGTTTGGTAAGAATGGGTACATCGGATTTAATGGAAGACATAAAAATAAATGGCGGTTATAAACTTGGTACCAATTTAAAAGACAATGAGTGGTTATTAAATTATCAAAACCTTAAAAGAAGATTGGATTGGGGACTTACTTATTATAGAAATGTGCAAGGAGGAACTATTGGCAATACTACTTTAGAAGCCAAACAATTTACAAATTTATATCAACTAAATATTTCTTATCCTTTTGATGTTGTAAAGAGTGTTCGTTTTTCAACAGGAGTAAGATCAGATAATCTAGTTGTGCTAGCAGATTCTAGAGACCCTCTAACGCTATTAGACCCCAATCTACAAACATCTTATACTATTACTCATTTAGAATTTGTTTACGACAATAGTATTAATGTAGCACAAAATATTATGTTTGGTGTAAGGGCAAAAGTTTATGGCGATTGGAATAGGCAAATAAATAAAAACCAGTCGGCAGATGGGCCAAATAATTTTAATGTAGGTTTTGATGGTAGATATTATCATTCTATTTTTAGAAACTTTATTTGGGCAGGCCGAATAGCAGGCGACTTTAGTTTTGGAGATCAAAAACTAGCTTACTTTCTTGGCGGCATTGATGGTTGGCTTATGTTTGGTAGTAATACAAAAAAGAATGGTGGCGATAAATATTTTATAACCAACAATCCTCCTGATCCTACGGTAAATTATGCTTTTCAAAGCCTTGCCGTAAACATGCGTGGGTTTAAACAAAATATAGCAAGTGGTAACAATGCCTTGGTTATAAATAGTGAATTTAGATTGCCAGTATTTACAACCCTTTTTGATAAAACTATCAACAATGCATTTTTACGCAATTTTCAATTGACACAATTTATAGATTTTGGCACAGCTTGGAGTGGCGGATTAGAAAATATAAAAAGACCCATAATTTCATACAATACAGCATCAGGAAATTTACCTGGTCCTGTAACAGTACGTATAAAAGCTGGTGGTGTTGGTCCTTTTGCAGGCGGATATGGTTTTGGTGCAAGAAGTACACTACTTGGGTATTTTATAAAATTTGATGCAGGCTGGCAAATGAATGGCTTCTTTAGAGGCAAACCACAAATGTATCTTTCTTTAGGATTGGATTTTTAAAATAAAATAATTGCCACGAATGCACGAATTAATACTTGTGTATTCGTGGCATTTTTACGAAGTGAATTTTTTAGATATTTGGTTATCCTTATGGTTTCAATAATTCAACATTTCTTTTTTTTGCCGAGAAGACGGTAAGGCGTTTTCTAAAAAAATAAGGCGGTAAGGTATTTTGCTTCGCAAAATAATGAAAACCCACAGCACATAAAAAAACTCGTAACCCGCAACTCGTAACTCGCAAACCTTCAATCTTTAATCTTCAATAATTCAACAATCTCCCCCACCACCCTCTCTCCATCCATAGCCGCACTTACGATGCCGCCTGCATAGCCAGCACCTTCGCCACAGGGGTATAAATTTTTTAATTGCGTATGCTGCAAATTATCTGCATTTCGTGGAATACGCACTGGGCTTGATGTTCGACTTTCTACCGCTACAACTACTGCCTCATTTGTATAATAACCTTTTAGTTTTTTGCCAAACATTTTAAACCCTTCGGCAAGTGCATCATAAATAAATGATGGTAAAACGGTATCTAATTTTACAGATGTTAAACCAGGCAAATACGAATTTTTTGGTAATGATGATGATAATTTTTTGTGTACAAAATCTTGCATACGTTGTGCTGGGGCAGCAAAATTTCCACCACCAGCTGTAAATGCTTTTTTTTCTATGCACTGCTGAAATTTCATGAAAACAAGTGGATCATTTTCTAAACTTTCTAAACTAACTAAACCTTCTAAACTTAATTCTTTTATAGCATCTTCTTTTTCTACTTGCACCACCATACCGCTATTTGCATAAGGATTATTTCGTTTTGATGGGCTCCAACCATTTACTACCAACTCTCCTGCATCTGTAGCAGCTGGTGCAATAATACCGCCCGGGCACATACAAAAAGAAAATACACCCCTTCCATTTACTTGTTGCACCAAACTATAAGATGCCGGTGGCAAATATTCATCTCTTTCTGTACTGCAATGGTATTGTATTTTATCTATTAAATTTTGGGAATGTTCTATACGAACGCCTAGGGCAAAGGGTTTTGGCTCTATTAAAATATTTTTTGCAAAAAGTAATTCAAACATATCTCTTGCACTATGCCCTGTTGCTAAAATGTACGCATCTGCAGAAAACGAATCGCCATCAGAAGTTTTTACTGCAATTATCTTATCCTTTTCAATAATAAAATCGACCACTTTTTTTTCAAATAAAACTTGCCCACCACATTGCCTTATTTGCTCGTGCATGGCGGTAATTATTTGCGGCAGCTTGTTAGTACCTATGTGTGGATGCGCATCCGAAGCAATATTTTCTGGTGCACCAAAATGAATAAATAATTGGAGAATACGATCTATATCTCCACGTTTGTTGCTGCGTGTATATAATTTTCCATCGCTGTAAGTTCCTGCCCCACCTTCTCCAAAGCAATAATTGCTCTCGGGGTTTACAATACCTTCTTTGTTTAGTTTAGCCAAATCACGTCTTCTTGCTCTTACATCTTTCCCACGTTCAAGAATAATGGGTTTTATACCTTTCTCTAACAACTTTAGCGCTGCAAAAATACCTGCAGGCCCAGCTCCAATAATTATAACTGATTTTGAAGCATTAGCAACATTTTCAAACTGAAAACTACTTTCTGCAAACTGCAAACTGTTTATTGCCAACTGCCCAAAAGGTTCATCAATAAATGCATTTACCGTAAGATTTATAAAGATGGTTTTACCACGTGCATCTATAGATTTTTTGAGGATTTTAAACCCAGAAATGGAGCTTAGTTTTTTTTGTGCAGATGAGGCTATGTATTTTTTTACAATAGCCTCATCTGCCGCCTCGGCAGGCAAAAGTTTGAGTGAGATTTTTTGTTGCATATAAAACAGTTGCCAATAACCAATAGGCAGTTTGCAACTGCTAAGTAAAAATTGAAGTACTTGATTCTAATTTGCATACTTGCACATTTGCACATTTTCCTATTTGCATATTCCTAAAACGGTAAATCATCCGCCACTTCATTGCTCGTAAAATTATCTAACGGCTCCATGTTACTTGTATCATTACTCTGTTGTGCTTGAGCAGGATTTAATATTTGCTCTATTCGCCATGCATCTAAGTTGGTGATATAATTTGTTTTGCCATCTTTCTCCCACTTGCTTCCTTTAATATTGAAATAAACTTTTACTGTGTCGCCAATATTTACTTTGTCTATTAGTTCTGTTTTATCTTGCACCGATTGAAATTTTGCATAATTCACAATCGTTCTACCACCTATATCATCTGTTTTTTCTATAGCAAATTCTCTTGTTTTAAAGTTTTCCGTACGTTGAACGGTATCGTATTTTGCAACTAATTTTCCTGTAAGTTCGTAACTCATAATGGTTTTGTTTTATCTTCAAAAATAATGGTTATTTCTTTTACAAAATAATGACAGTTCTATAAAAAAAATAAATCATTTTTAAAAGGGCTAAAAATGACAAATTCTTTAGCTTATCCACACCCAAAACAAAAAATTAGAGAATTTTTAAAAAAATTTTTTTAAGATGGGGATTTATGAGAGTTTTTTACTACATTCAATGTTGACAAGGCTTTTGGCAGTATAAATCAGTTCGTAAATATATTATTTTTAGCCTAAAATACTCCCTAGGGTAAAATGAAAAGAATAAAAAGTTTTTTTTATCAACAATTTATTTTGATATTCGCTGTCCCACAAAAAAAATGAAACAAAATCCATTTTTTTCTAGAAAAGTAAAACAAACAAAATAACTTAAAATATATAAACTGCTTTAGCACTAATGGACAAATCTTTTGATAAAATATGGGCCGCTTGTTTAGATATTATCAAAGACATAGTAGAATGGCAACATTTTAAAACATGGTTCGAACCAATAAAACCAGTACACTTAAAAGACAAAGTTCTTACGATTCAGGTGCCAAGTCAATTTTTTTATGAGTACCTTGAGGAGCATTATGTTTCATTGCTTGCAAAAACATTGAAAAGGGAATTGGGGAAAGATGCAAGATTGGAATACAGAATAATGGTGGACAGTGGTAATAGTAAAAACAAACCACTCACTACTGATATTCCTGGACATGGTTACAAATCATATTCAAACAACGAAATGGATTTTCCGCTAGTAATAAACAACCCTGTTAAGAACCCGTTTGTAATACCGGGGCTTAAAAAGATGCAGATAGATCCGCAACTAAATTCCGCATACACTTTTGATACCTATATAGAGGGAGATTGTAATAGAGTTGCACGCAGAGCTGGTAAAACAGTAGCTGAAAAACCGGGTGGCACAAGTTTTAATCCGTTAGTAATATATGGTGGTGTAGGACTAGGCAAAACTCATTTGGCACAAGCCATAGGCAATGAAGTAAAAAGCCTTAATCCAAATAAGATAGTATTATATGTAAGCTCTGAGAAATTTATTAATCAGTTTATAGACCACGGCCGAAATAATGCTATTAATGATTTTATACATTTTTATCAATTGATAGATGTATTAATTATTGATGATATTCAGTTTTTCAACAGAGCCGAAAAATCTCAAGATGCATTTTTCTCTATTTTTAATCATTTACACCAAAGTGGCAAGCAATTAATTCTTACAAGCGATAAATCGCCAAAAGATTTGGAAGGTGTGCAAGAGCGATTATTGAGTCGTTTCCGTTGGGGACTAAGTGCAGACCTACAAGTGCCAGACTACGAAACCAAGATAGAAATACTAGATATAAAAATGAAAAACGATGGCTTAGAAATGCCTCGTGAAGTAGTAAAATATATAGCTTACAATATTAATTCTAATGTTCGTGAGCTAGAAGGGGCATTAATTTCATTATTGGCACAATCTTCGCTGAACAAAAGGGAAATAGACCTAGAATTGGCAAAAAAAGTACTAAGAAATTTTGTAAAATCTTCTACAAAGGAGATTACTATAGACGCTATCCAAAAAATGGTGTGCGAATATTTTGACGTGGCATACGATAAGCTGCTTCAAAAAACTCGTAAGCGTGAGATTGTACAGGCTCGTCAGATAACAATGTTCTTGTCCAAAGCATTTACTAAAAATTCGCTTAAAACAATTGGTGAGCATTTTGGTGGACGAGACCACACAACTGTTATTCATAGCTGCCAAACCGTAAAAGATTTAATGGATACCGATACATTGTTTAAAGAAAGTGTATTGGAGTTGCAGCAGAAGGTGCAGTTAGCAGCAATGTAAAACTTACTACTTAATAATATTTAGAAAGCCATTTCAAAAATGAAATGGCTTTTATTTTTCAACTATGTTCAACAAATTTAAACAATTGTTAAACTTCTTACATCTTCCCTACCATCTCCGAAGGTATAACCCACGCATCAAACTCCTCCGCTGTTACATAACCCAATTTCACTGCCATTTCTTTTAAAGTTGTACCCTCTTTGTGCGCCGTTTGTGCTATTTCTGCTGCTTTGTAATAACCTATTTTTGTATTTAGAGAGGTTACTAGCATTAACGAATTGTCCACATGCTTTTTAATATTGGCTTCTATAGGTGCTAAACCAATGGCACATTTATCATTAAAAGAAACGCATCCATCACCAATTAAACGAGCACTGTGTAAAAAATTATAAATCATTACTGGTTTAAAAACGTTCAATTCAAAATGACCATTACTACCACCAATTCCAATCGTAACATCGTTGCCCATTACTTGTGCGGCTATCATGGTTAATGCTTCGCATTGTGTAGGGTTTACTTTTCCTGGCATAATAGAAGACCCCGGTTCATTATCAGGAATAAATATTTCTCCTATACCACTCCGAGGACCACTGCTGAGCATACGAATATCGTTGGCAATTTTCATTAAACTTACTGCAACCATTTTCAATGCCCCATGCATTTCTACAATGGCATCGTGTGCAGCTAAAGCCTCAAATTTATTTTCGGCAGTTATAAATGGTAAGTCTGTTAACGTTGCAATGTGCTTAGCTACATTTTCTGAATAACCTGCTGGTGTGTTTATGCCTGTACCTACCGCCGTGCCTCCAAGAGCAAGCTCACTCAAGTGTGGGAGCGCATTGTTGATGGCACGCAAGCCATGGTCTAGTTGCGATACATATCCGCTAAACTCTTGCCCCACCGTAAGCGGCGTAGCATCCATAAAATGTGTACGACCAATTTTTACTACATGCATGTATTGTACAGATTTTGCAGTAAGGGTATCTCGTAATTTTTTTATACCAGGTATGGTTACATCTTGCAAAATTTTATAGGCTGCAATATGCATAGCTGTAGGAAAAGTATCGTTGCTGCTCTGGCTTTTATTTACATCATCATTAGGATGAAGCATTTTTTCTTTGTCTTCCAATTTTCCTCCATTTAACACATGCCCACGATAAGCCACTACTTCATTTACATTCATATTGCTTTGTGTGCCACTCCCCGTTTGCCATACCACTAATGGAAAATACTCGTCTAGCTTTCCTTCTAAAATTTCATCGCATACTTTACCTATCATATCGCATTTATCTTGTGTTAAAATGCCTGCATCTTTATTAGTAAGTGCAGCCGCTTTTTTAAGGTATGCAAATGCCTTGATGATTTCTTTGGGCATTTTATTAATGTCTTGAGCTATTTTAAAATTATCGATGCTCCGTTGTGTTTGTGCGCCAAAATAAGCGTCAATAGGCACTTTTACTTCACCCATGGTGTCTTTTTCTATTCTGTATTCCATTGTATCATTTTTTTAATTGTAAGGTTATGCAAATATAAGAAAGGAGTTATTGGTTAAAAAGCATTTTCTTTTCCTTCGAAAATATTTGTTAGCTTTTTTTGCGGAGAAGGCGGAAAGGCGTTTTATTGATTAAGGCGGAAAGGATTTTCCTTCGGAAAATATATGACGATTATAATGCTGCAAAGTAGTTTTTTTTAAGGTTTTACTATCAAATAAAAACTTTTGCATTATTCTCTATGTTAATTTACTTTGCAGTAAATAAAACCTATGCCAAAATTTTTACTTGCACTTATAGTATTTGCTATAACTTTTTCATCTTGCCATTCTTCTAAAAAACTATCGAAAAATGAAAATGCCATTTTACCAAATAATACTTCAACAAAGGCAAAGGTATTTACCAAGCCATTAAAAATTGATAGAAATGAATTTGTAAACTATTCAAAAACATTTATTGGTACGCCATACAAATATGGGTCTTCTACACCTGCAAATGGTTTAGATTGTTCGGGATTTATAATGGTTGTGTTTGGGCATTATAATGTAAAGACACCACGAAATTCAAAAGATTTTACAAACGAAGGTGTAGATGTAGATTTGAAAAATGCAAAGGCAGGCGATATTATTTTGTTTACAGGTTCAGATAACTCTACAGGAATTGTAGGGCACATAGGCATTATAACCATTGCAGGTTCAGTTCCACAATTTATTAGTTCTACATCTGGCAAAAAAATTGGGGTGGTAGAAAGTAAATTAACTGGCTATTGGAAAACACATTTTGTGAAGGTGATACGGTTGCTGGAGTAAATAAATTTTGAACTTAATGAACATTTATCATTTATTATTTATCATTTACTGTCCCTCCTTGAAGATTTAATAATGATTCATTAGTCAATATCATTGTCTTTAATTTTCTTGGTAACGTTGCCAATGATAAATAATAAATAGTAAATGAATGTATTTTATTTCCCAGTAAAAACTGCTTTTCTTTTTTCTAAAAATGCAGTAGTGCCTTCTTTCATATCTTCTGTAATAAAGCATTGCGAAAATGCTTCTATCTCTTTATCGAAACCTGTCTTACCATTGGTGTAAGCACTATCGCTTACTACGGCTACATTTACACACTCTATAATTTTACTTATGGCAATCGGTGCTTTGCTTTGAATAATTTGTAAAATATCTTTTGTTCTTTCTAATAAACTATCGGCGGTAGTTACATGATTTACCAAACCAATTCTTAGTGCTTCATTGGCATCAATAATATGCGCCGTCATTTGTAACTCCATACTTTTTCCTTTACCTATGAGTTGCGTGAGGCGTTGTGTACCGCCATAGCCAGGTATCAATCCAAGGTTTACTTCGGGCTGACCAAACTTTGCATTTTCGCTACACAATCTAAAATGACAAGCCATAGCCAACTCACAACCACCGCCCAATGCAAAACCATTTACCGCAGCTACAACTGGCTTACTGCTATTTTCTATTTTAAAAAATATATCTTGCCCACGTTTTGATAATGCCATTGCTTCTGCCAAGTCTAGCCCACCAAACTCACTAATATCAGCACCTGCCACAAAAGCTTTTGCCCCAGCACCAGTTATGATAGCCGATTTTATTTCAGCGTTGTTCATCACTTCGGTCATAGCATCGTCCAAATCTGTAAATACATTTTTGTTTAATGCATTTAATTTATCGGGTCTGTTGATGGTAATGATGGCAGTGCCGTTTTCTATTTCAAAAAGAATGGTATCAAAATTCATTTTATATAATTTATTAAATTAAAAATTCCTATTCTCCACCACCCAATTTTTTATATAATCCGATATCTCCCCAAAAGAAGTACCTGGCGGAAATAGCTTTCCAGTACCCATGTCATTTAAAGTTTTCATGTCATCTTCGGGTATAATACCACCACCGGTTAACAACACATCGTTCATCCCGTTTTCTTTTAACAACGCCATTATTTTAGGAAAAACGGTCATGTGTGCTCCACTGAGTATGCTCACTCCTATGGCATCTACATCTTCTTGCAATGCGGCATTCACAACCATTTCGGGGGTTTGGCGTAGGCCTGTGTATATTACTTCCATACCAGCATCTCGCAGAGCGGTGGCTATTACTTTTGCACCACGGTCGTGACCATCGAGCCCTACTTTAGCTACTAATATTCTTACTGGTCTATTTAATGTTTTGCTCAAGGGAAACTTTTTTGATGCTGTAAATGTAATTCAAATTATGCTTTTTTGTTTTAACATTTCTATTTTTAAATATTGGGTTACTTTTTTCTGTAAAAAAGTATTTAACTACGTCTGACACCAACACTTACTTTTCACCATATTTAAAACATAAAAATGAGAAATTATATATTGCTCACGGGCATTTTATGCACTGTAATGGGCTGCCAGCAACAAGAAAATAAAAATACGGAAATAGATCAATTAGAAAAAAAAATACCTATCTCATCGTCTGCCGCAGTAGAAAAAAACAACGACCCCGAAAGAAAATTTATACGAACTGCAGATGTAAAATTTAAAGTAAAAAGTGTAGTAAATGCCACTACCGATATCGAAAATATTTGCACAGCACAAGGTGGTTTTGTTATTTACACTAATCTGGCAAGCAATATAGACGACCATACCGAAACACCCATTAGTGCCGACTCTACCCTTGAAACTACACATTACACCGTTATTAATACGATGACCCTACGTGTGCCCAATACAAAATTGGATACCACACTTAAAGACATTGCAAAGTCAATAGATTATTTAGATTATAGAATCATAAAAGCGGATGATGTTAGCTTACAAATATTGGCAAACGACTATACCCAAAAAAGAGCTACAAATAATTATAGTAGAATATCAAATGACATAGAAAAAAATCGGAAAAAATTAAGCGAAACCACCAATGCAGAAGAAATGGTGTTAAGCAAACAAGAGCAAGCCGATAATGCAAAAATTGCCAATCTTTCTTTAAACGATCAAATAAAATACAGTACAGTCAATTTGTTTATTTATCAACGGCAGGGAATTAAAAGAAATATCACTTTCAATGAAAACAATATAGATAAATACGAAATAAGCTTCGGCCGTAAATTAATAGAAAGCTTTAAATATGGTTGGAATTTATTGGAAATTCTTTTTGTATTTGTTTCAAAACTTTGGGGGTTGGCATTGTTTGCGGTGTTGGCATATTTTGGTATTAAATGGTACATAAAGAAAAATAAATAATAACATTTAATTTGATTAATAAAAGCAACTGGCTCTTAGTAAAACTTTATAAGAACCAGTTGCTTATACATTTAGTGCTATTTATAATCAATTACAGAGAAGACATATCATCTTCTTTAACTTCTCTTTCTCTAATTCTTAATGCATATTCTACTTCCTTATTAAGATTTTGCAATAAATCTCTGTGTAAGTTGTTTAATACTTTGGCATCAATATTTTCGTAATCGTTTTGGTAAGTATGTATCGTTTCGCTATTGTGAGCAAATATCTTAAATTGATACATGAAGGTATTTTTTTCAATGTCATATACATATACATTGGCAGATGCATAACCTCCTACATAAGCGGGTATATCATTGTTGTATGTATTATCACCTTTACTTTTTTTAATGTTTTGTTTAATCACATCATTATTTACAACTGGGCTTGCAAACCCATTAATACGCATTACCGCTAAATATTTTTTATCTTCAATTATACCATTTGTACTTTCTAACGAAATTGGATTAGTGTTTTCTATGTCATTATTTGTCATTCCGCTTTTGTACCATTTTATTACGTTGCTGTTTACATAATTACCATTCCCTCCAAATGTTTCCCAAATATCAGCAAGTGCTTTTTCATCAACTTCATTTTTTTCGTTCTGTATAAAGCTATTAAAATTGTAGTGATATATAATGGTATTTTTTTCATCAAACGCTGTTGTGGTATCGTTCATACTAAAACGAGCTTTTAACAATTGCGCCATTACTTTTGAGAAAGATGTATCAATCTTTACAAAATTTTCTTTTTTGTCTTTATAATTTTTTAGTACAAGTTCATCAACAACTTTTACTTTTTGGGCATACTTTTGTAAAGTTGTTTTATCTGATAATAAAGAAGTCATTTCTTTTTTATCTGCTTCATATTGCTGAGCATATTTTGCATGCTCCATTTTTTCAGAAACGGTAAATAAAATAAAACCGACTAATGCCAGTATTGGTATTGCTAAAGCTCCGAGGCGGTGCCACCAAGGAAATTGTTGTTGCATCATCAATTGCTGAAAACTTTCAGGTGCATGAAATTTATCGGAGCTTCCTGCTTTTCTAAAAGCATATGTAGTACCAGTAGGAAACAAAGGAATCCAATAAAGATGAAAATAATTTTGAAGAATCAAAAAAGTATATTTATCATACTCATTGGTATATAATCCTAGTTCTTCGGGTTTAAAACTTTTTAATTCGTAGCTTCTCGTTCCAAAAACAATCATAAGCAAGTTTTTTATTAGAACTTAAAGATATTATAATAAAAATATTACTCCAAAATTTATTATTTAAAAACTTCCAGAGCTTTTTCCACCCTACTTATTGTTTCTTCTTTACCTATCATGGCTGCAATATCAAATACAGCAGGGCCAAACTTAGCACCCACTAGCATTATACGCATAGGCAATTGCAATTCGCCTGGCTTTATATTTTTTTCGGTAGCTAATTCTTTAAATAAAATTTCTATTTCTGATGCAGCAAAATTTTCTAGCATTTTCATTTTCCCGATAAAAGCTACGAAGAAATTATTTTTCTCTTCACTCCATTTTGGTTTTACAGCATCCACATCCCAAGTGTTGGGTGCTTTAAAAAAGTATGACGCTTGCTCATAAAAATCGGATAATAATGTGCAACGCCCTTTTACCAATTCTAATACTTTTTCAAAATAAACTTCATCAGTTATGTTAATCCCTCTCTCCTTCATCAATTCTTTTACTCGTAACTGATAACTATTTACTGATAACTTTTCTATCCACTGATGATTAAACCATTTCGCTTTTTCAAAATCAAATTTTGCACCAGCTTTGTTTACACGCTCCATGCTAAAGGCGTCTATCAATTCATCTATCGTAAAAATTTCTTGCTCGGTACCAGGGTTCCAACCTAGCATGGCTAGCATGTTTAAAAATGCCTCAGGCAAAAAACCAAGTTCTTTAAATCCTTTTGTTACTTCATTTGTTTTTGGGTCTGTCCAATCCATGGCATATACAGGAAACCCAAGTCTATCACCATCACGCTTGCTCAATTTTCCATTACCATCTGGTTTTAAAATAAGTGGAAGATGCGCCCACTGTGGCATTTCAGCTAACCCAAATAAATATTTCCAAAGCAATATATGTACGGGCGCACTTGGCAACCATTCTTCGCCACGAAATGCATGTGTAATTTTCATGAGGTAATCATCTACCACTACGGCTAAATGATATGTTGGCATTCCATCTGCTTTCAATAAAACTTTATCATCTACATTGGCATTTTCAAAATGCAGTTCGCCACGTATCATATCTGTAAAAGTTACGCTCTCATTTTCTGGCACTTTTATACGCACCACATAAGGAGTACCTGCATCTATCAACGCCTTGGTTTCTTCTGGCAACAAACGCAAAGAATTATTCATATGCATGCGAATGCCTGCATCGTATTGCAAACTCCCACTGCCATCTGCTTTGCGTTTTTCACGCATGGCTTCTATTTCTTCGGGTGTATCAAACGCATAATACGCATGGCCATCGGCTATTAATTTATCTGCATATTGTTTGTAAGTTTCTTTGCGGTCACTTTGGCGATAAGGTGCATATGGTCCGCCGTGTATTACACTCTCATCGGCTTGTATGCCACACCATGCCAAGCATTCAAAAATATATTCTTCGGCACCTTGTACAAAACGGCTTTGGTCGGTATCTTCTATACGTACAATAAATTTTCCGCCATGTTTTTTGGCAAATAAATAATTAAACAACACGGTTCTTACACCGCCTAAATGCAAACCACCCGTGGGGCTTGGCGCAAAACGTACTCTTACATTGGTCATGGGGCAAAGGTAGATATAAGATTTAAGATGTTAGATTTAAGAGGTAAGATTTTTGTAAACTCAAGGGCTTAATAAAATTATTAGTTTGTCTCACCCAACGTTAAAAAAATGCAATAAATTATACATTTCAAAAAAAATCGTAAATTGCATTTAGGAACTCTATTACAATCTGAAAAATAATTATGTACACAACTTATCATTTTAAATCTGCTGCAGATATTAACATGGATGTACTAAATGCCATTAAAACTGCTTATAAAGAAAAAGCTGTTGTACTTACTATTGAAGAAGAACATGAGTTTATTATTCCAGACGAACAAAAACAATTTGTACGAAACAGCATTGAAAAATATAAAAAAAATCCAGAGCTTTTAATTAATGAAGAAGAAGCATGGAAAATGATTAATGCTGATTAATGAGCAAATACAAAATACTTTATACACCTGCTTCTGTTGAACAAATAAAGCATATAACTAAATGGTATAGCGCTATAAATAAAAATCTCGGAAATAGGTATAGAGCATACTTAGCATTAGCCATTGAGCCGCTAAAGATAAATCCATTCACTAACTCTTATTGATACGATGAAGTTCGTTTTGCAGTTATCCATACATGCTGTTTTTGCTTTTAAAGAAAACCCTGAAAAATGGTTAAGGGATTTGTAAAAAAGGATGCTAACTTTTAATAAGCAGTATCCTAATTCCTAATTACAAATTATATTTTAAATTAACACCTCCCCCTTCATCACATTCGGTATTTCCAAGCCCATCATTTTTAAAATCGTAGGTGCTATATCGCCAAGCTTACCATTCTTTACGGTGCCTTTCCAATTATTATCTATTACAAAAAATGGAACTGGGTTTAATGTGTGAGCTGTGTTTGGCGAACCATCTTCATTTATTTCATAATCTGCATTGCCATGGTCGGCTAGTAAAAAAATAGCATAATCTTTTTCCAATGCCTTTGTCACTACTTTTTTCACACATTCATCTACGGTTTCCACCGCTTTTATAACTGCTTCCCATACGCCAGTATGCCCTACCATATCTGCATTGGCAAAGTTTAGGCAAATAAAATCGGGTGCATTTTTTTCTATAGCTGCAATGGTTTTGTCGGCTACTTCGTATGCACTCATTTCTGGTTGTAAATCGTAGGTAGCTACTTTTGGCGAAGGAACCATTATGCGTTCTTCTTTTTCAAAAGGAACTTCTCTGCCTCCACTAAAAAAGAAACTTACGTGTGGATATTTTTCTGTTTCGGCAATGCGCAATTGTGTTTTGCCAGCTGCTGCTATTACCTGCCCAATGGTATTTTCCAAATTATCTTTATCGTACATTACAAATACATTTTTGTAAGTGCTATCATAATTTGTAATGGTCGTATAATGCAAGTTTAATTTGTGCATACCAAAATCGGGCATATCATTTTGTGTAAGCACTTCTGTTATTTCTCTGCATCTATCTGTTCTAAAATTAAAACACAACACTGCATCGCCATCTTTTATTTTTGTATCATCAGCATTACTATTTATGAGTGGCATAATAAATTCATCTGTTACATTTTTTGCATAAGACGATTCTATATCTGCTAAAATATTATCTGTCTTTTCTCCTACTCCATTTACCAAACAATCGTATGCAATTTTTACACGCTCCCATCTTTTATCTCTATCCATGGCATAATAACGCCCAGTTACGGTGGCAATTTTTCCAGTAGTTTTATCCAAATGTGCTTGCAACTCTTTTAAAAATTCGTAGCCACTTTTTGGATCAGTATCACGTCCATCTGTAAATGCATGTATGAGTACGTTGTGAAAATTTTTTGCGGCACATAAACTCGTAATAGCTTTTATATGGTTTATGTGTGAGTGTACGCCACCATCGCTCACAAGGCCCATTAAATGTAAAGTGCATTTATTGTTTTGCGCAAATGTTAAACTATTTAACAAAGCCTCGTTGGTTTCAAAACTTTTATCTCGTATAGCTACATTTATACGTTGCAAATCTTGATACACAATTCTACCAGCACCAAGGTTTAAATGCCCTACTTCGCTGTTTCCCATTTGTCCATCGGGCAGCCCAACTTCTTCTCCACATGTAACTAAAGTGCTGTTAGCGTATTTGTTGTATAAAGAACTTACAAATGGAACGTTGGCGTGTTGTATAGCATCGCTACTTTTTACTTTACCCAAACCCCAACCATCCATTATTATTAAAATTGTTTTTTTATTTTGCATGTTGCAAAGCTAATTGATTGCATTTAGCTAAGAAAATATTAACAATAAAATGCATCTAAGGGCGTTATACCTTTTTGAAAATTAATCGTCTATTAATTATGTGCATATTTTGGTTTGTAAATAAATCAATTTGGCATACTTTTAGACCCCTTATAATAAATGTCCTAAAAAAAAAGAAAAATGAAAAAATTTTTGATGATTTTATGTGCTGCATTTTTTTTAATGTCGTTCACAAATACTCAAAGTTTAAATGATGTTATTAATGGAATAAAATCTGGTAATGCAACTTCGGTTTCAAAATATTTTGACAACACGGTTGAAATATCTGTAGCTGGCAAAAGCAATAACTATAGCAAAAGCCAAGGCGAAGCAGTGTTAAGAGATTTTTTTACAAATAATGTTGTGAAATCTTTTAGCGTGGTACACCAAGGCGAAAGTGGCGGTGCACAATTTTGCATAGGTACATTGGTTACTAACCATGGTACCTATAGAACTACCGTAAACCTTAAGCAAAAAGGCGACAAGCAAATGCTGCAAGAAATAAAATTTGAGCATTAAAAACAAAATTTAAAGAAACTAAAACTCTCCAAAAATGGAGAGTTTTTTATTCCTTACTTTTTTGCCCAGTTTACTAGCCTTTAACTGCTAACAAGTTGAACTTACAGGCTACCTAAAAATAATAATATATTACACTCCGCTCTGCAATATCTGTTTCTTACCTTTACACCCATGAATTACGAAACTGCACTACACGAACTTATAAAAAATGCATTGGCTGAAGATATTGGCGATGGTGACCACTCCACACTTTCTAGCATTGATGAAAATGCAGAAGGAAAAGCCATACTAAAAATAAAACAAGATGGTGTACTTGCGGGCATGCAGGTAGCAGAAACTATTTTTCGTTTTATGCAGCCAGATATTATTTTCAGGCCATTTAAAAAAGATGGCGACGAAATGAAATATGGTGAAATAGCTTTTGAAGTAAATGCAAAAGTACATACCATTTTAAAATGCGAAAGACTTGTACTAAACAGCATGCAACGTATGAGTGGCATTGCTACCCTTACCAAAAAATATGTACAAAAACTAGATGGGTACAAAACAAAACTATTAGATACACGAAAAACGACTCCCAACTTTCGATTATTAGAAAAAGAAGCGGTAAAAATTGGAGGTGGAGTAAACCATCGCTTCGGATTATACGATATGATAATGTTAAAGGACAATCATATTGATTATAGTGGTGGCATAAAAAATGCTATAAACAAGGCATATGATTATGTAAAAAATAATAATATGCATCTTAAAATAGAAGTGGAAACAAGAAGCATTGATGATGTAAAAAAAGTAATGGCCATTGGAAAAGTAGATAGAATAATGTTGGATAATTTTACAGCAGAAAAAATTGTGGAAGCCTTAAAAATAATAGACGGGAAATTTGAAACGGAAGCTAGTGGTGGTATAAATTATGACAATATAGAAAGCTATGCTGCTACTGGTGTAGATTATATTAGCAGTGGTGCTATTATACATCAGGCGGTGAGTTTGGATTTGAGTTTGAAGGCAAGCCCCCTAAATCCCCCGCAAGGGAACTTATAGACTCTGAAAATTTATAGCTTTTTCTAAAAAATAAAGCAACGAAATTTAATTTTCTTGAGTCTTGTGTCTAATATCTAAAATCTAACTTTAACATGTCAAAAAATAATAAATCATATAGCCCACTCGTTTACTCAACAGATCCAAATTTCAAATTGGAAGATGATAATACAGCTGAGCAAGAAACATTGTCACCCGAAGAACAAAAAATAAAAATTAGATTAGAAAAAAAACATAGGGGTGGAAAAACGGTAACACTCATAGAAAATTTTATTGGTACAACAGTTGATAAAGAAGACATTGGAAAAAAGTTAAAAACAAGTTGTGGTACTGGTGGTTCGGTAAAAGATGGTGAAATTTTGGTACAGGGCGATAACAGAGATAAAGTGTTGCAATGGCTATTAAAAAATGGCTATAAGCATTCAAAGAAAATATAAAACAATGGTAAGCAAGATTTCGGAAGGTGTAAATATAAGTGTAGAAACATTTTACCAAGCAGAGTATAGCAACCCTGCGGGTAACGAATTTATGTTTGCCTACAGGGTTACCATAGAAAATCATAATTCGTTTCCTATAAAGTTACTAAGTAGGCATTGGATTATTTTTGATAGCGATAGCAGTTCCAGAGAAGTGGAAGGCGAGGGCGTTATTGGTGTGCAGCCAGTTATAAATCCGGATAATACATACCAGTACGTAAGTGGCTGTAACTTAAGAACAGAAATGGGAAATATGCATGGCACTTATCTTTTCGAAAACTTACACAACAAAAAAACATTTACAGCACTCATTCCTACCTTCGAAATGTTTGTACCATTTAAGCTCAATTAACAAAGTAGGTGTAATTTTTTGTATATATTTGTGGGAATACATAATCATACCCTAGTACAACCCTCATGGCAAAAGTAACCTTCAACAACAAAGACAATGCTTTTTTTACAAGCTTGAAAACGAGTGTGGACGCTTATTTTAAAGATAATGATATAGAAAAAACTGGCGATTGGCGATTATACATTAAAACTTTTATTTTAGTTGGCGGCGCTATTGGCATTTACTTAATCATGTTGCTTGGCAATTTATCCGCTATATACAATGTGTTGTTGTGTATTCCACTCGGTTATATTATGGCTTGCATTGGTTTTGCAGTAATGCACGATGCCAACCATGGTAGTTATAGTACCAATACTAAACTAAACGACTTCGTAGGCTTATCTGCAAACTTACTTGGTGCAAGCTCATACTTTTGGAAACAAAAACACAACATCATACACCATACATATACAAACGTGGATGGCATTGATGATGATATTGCAAAAAGCCCCATTATTCGCCAATGCGAAAGCCAAAAATGGGTACCAGCTCATAAAGTACAATATTTATACCTTACTCCTATCTATGCACTCTCTACTTTATTTTGGATTTTCAATATGGATTTTCAAAAATATTTTAAACGTAAAATTTACACCACCGATGCTTGGGAAATGAGCACGAAAAATCATATCATCTTTTGGGTTACTAAAATTTATTATGTTGGCGTATTTATGGTTTTGCCAATCTTTGTATTTGGTTTTTGGAATTGGTTTGGTGGATATTTATTAACCAATGCTGCTTTAGGTATTACTTTATCTTTTGTATTTCAACTTGCCCATGTGGTAGAGAATACAGAGTTTGAACATGTACCATTAGATGAAACAAAGGCTTTAGAAACTGCATGGGCAGAGCATCAAATAAAAACCACTGCTAACTTTGCTATGAATAGTAAAATTATTTCTTGGTTTGTAGGTGGTTTAAATTTTCAGATAGAGCATCATCTTTTTCCAAAAGTGAGTCATATACATTACCCAGCTATTAGCAAAATAGTAATGGAAAAATGTAAAGAATTCAATTTGCCGTACAACAAATATGATACATTGGCGCAAGCGGTTGCTTCACATTTTAGGGTAATGAAGGCGCTGGGTAAAAAACCTGAGGAGGTGGTGGTGGCGTTGAATGTGGCGGCTTAATGCGAATTTTAAGTAAATTTCATACATAATAAATACCCTTGGGAAGCAATTTTCTAAGGGTATTATTTTTAGATAAATAACCTAACTTTAATATTAATGTTACGAACTTATATCACAGCTTCAAAAAGCGTTTATAATACTGAATTCAATTTACCTAAAGAATACGTAGGTGAAGAATTAGAAATTATTGGTTTCAAAAAAGCTGAGGAAATACAAAAAGAAAAAACTAAAAAATCTTTTGCTGAACCTGGCAATTTAATTTTAGATAACGAGTTTAACAATATGATTGAAGATGCAGAAAAAGGAAGTAGTATTACATTGAAAGAATCCAAAAAGAAATGGACAAAAAGGCGCAAGGCATTGGTAAAAATTACTCAGTAAATATTTGGACTAAAATTCCCAAGAATGAGGATAATAAAAGGAAAAATGAAGTTAAAACTATTATTACTAATTTTTGTATTCCTTTCTTGCAATACAAAAAAGTTAGCTACAAAAGATTATGAAATTTTAACTTCGAAGGTTTTTTTATACACCTGCTTTCATAAAGATAAATCTATGAAAAAAGGAAGAACTTCAATTTATAACTCAGGGGAAACTAGGGTAGTATATAAAAATGACACTTTTTCATATACGTCATTTAATAGTGTGCACATCACTCTAAAAAAAATAGGGTATAAAGTATCAAGCAAAATCTTATTTGAAAAGAATAGCGGTAAGATTGCTTCAATATCAAATGAAAATGAGAATTATTACTACTCAAAAAATGATTCAATAATTTATAATTTTTTTGAAGCCGAAGGTGAGTTTATTTTATATAAATCATTTAAGAAGAATAATAAATTTTTTCGGCAAGATGATAAATTGTCAATTGAATGTTATCAAATGTACAGGTATAATAAACCTTTTATGGTTTTATTAAATGCAAAGTCAATAAAAAAAAATATTATTTCCGAAGAAATGAAAAGCCATTTTTCGTTGGTCGATTGGCCTCTTGATATAAATTATTACTGTGAATAATCTAGTGATACCCTTACTATTGGCTAATCTATCGGGAGTAGTTGATCCAATTAATCTACGGTTTATACTTCGTCTCCTGATACAATTTCTCCGCATCCATTCGCATCAAACTATCCACTTTTACATCTGGGTATTTTGATGCATATTTATTTACAATTTGCCAGCCTGCAAATGAGCCAATATTGCCAGGGGCTTTTTCACCAAGTTCTTGTGTTTTGGGGCCTTCGCTTACATAGTTTTTTATGAGATTATTATCCGCCATTTGTAAATAATTATTCTGCACAAATAAACTCCAAATAGCTGGTTCGTTTTTATAACAATCCTTCATTTGTGCTTCCGTGTAACCTATTAATTTGTGTTCCGCAGTTTCAGGTAAAAATTTACTAAGCAGAAATAATCGTTTTCCATTTTCCACCATTTGTATCAGCAATCTTTTATCATCTGTTTTTTCAGGGTACATATCTGCTACTATATTTTTCATACAATTTACTGCAATATAATCTGGAGCAAAACGTGCTGTTACATAATCAGGATATGTTTCTTGCACCATACCTGTTTTGTACAAAGGAAAATCTTTTCCCAAATGAGCATGCAAGCCTACAATAAAAATATCTTCATCTAAAATATCGCCATACCCATCTGCTGGGCCAATGTAGGTGATAACTTTTGTAGGGATTTTATATTTAGGATAATAATATTTTACAAATTGTAACGATTTTTTTATTTCTTTTTCATAGGGCGAAAAGTCTTTAAATAATTTTTGTGATTCATCAAATACACTTCTGCTATAGGAAATGTATTCATTAATAGATTTCGCCACTGTATCAGCTGACCATTTGGGGTCAATACCAAGAATGGTGCCCATAAAATTTTCGCCAAATGCAGGATATGCTGCAATGAGTTTATCTAGCTGTGGCATAATATTATTCGTATCTAGCGCAAAAAAAGTTTGCTCAAAACGCTGGGTTTTGAGCTCTACTTTTATATTAGATACATCGGGAGTATTTTTGTTGTCACAAGAAAAAAGGAAAACACAAATTATCAAACTAAATAACAAACGCATAAAGAGTATATTTAACTTTGCAAAAGAAACGAATTATTGGTAAAGATTAAGTTAATTTGACAATTTTATAGGTAACCGCAGAGAAAAGAGTAAATGGAGTTTTCGCAGAGTTGCTCTGCGTAAACTCAGCTTCTCTAGTTCTCTGCGGTGAAATTACATTACATCATGAAAATATTTTTAGCACAACAAAACTACCATATTGGCAATATAGAAGCCAATACCGAAAAAATTATAGCAGCTATAGAACAAGCAAAGGCGCAAAATGGCGATATCATTATGTTTAGCGAATTGTCTGTATGTGGCTATGCACCAAAAGATTTTTTATACTTTAATGATTTTATAGAAAAGTGTTATGCGGCTATCGAAAAAATAAAAGTGCATGCCGTTGGTATAGCCGTAATTGTAGGTACGCCACATCGTAATGCAAAAGTAGAAGGCAAAGATTTGTTTAACGGTGCATACTTTTTAGCAGACGGAGAAATAAAACATATTGCCCATAAAACATGCTTACCGACGTACGATGTATTTGATGAAGACCGATATTTTGAACCTGCCAACGAATGGAATATTATTGAATACAAAGGCAAAAAAATAGCGCTCACCATTTGTGAAGATATTTGGAATCTTGGCGATAACCCTTTGTACATAAATTGTCCGATGGATATTCTTACAAAATATTCGCCAGATGTGATGTTCAATATTTCCGCATCGCCATTTGATTACACACACGACTTGGATAGATATGCTACCATAAAAGCTAACGTAACAAAATATAAAATACCGATGTTTTATTGCGCCAGCGTGGGTAGCCAAACAGAAATTGTGTTTGATGGAAATTCATTGGTATTTGATAAGCATGCTAACCTCTGCGGCAAATTGGCATCATTTAAAGAAGATATGCAATCGTTTATTTTAAATGATGATGGTACTATTGCAGGAGAAATTATACAGGTTGCAAATCATATTCCTGATAGAGAGTTAAATCCGGAAACGCTACAAGCCGCATTAAATATTCCACAAATTTATGATGCGCTCATAATGGGCATACGAGATTATTTTACAAAAATGGGGTTTACAAAAGCCATACTCGGCAGCAGTGGCGGCATTGATAGCGCAGTTACGCTTGCTCTTGCATGTGAGGCATTGGGAGGAGAAAATGTAAAAGCGGTGTTGATGCCATCACAATTTTCTACCGGACATTCGGTAGCAGATGCAGAGCAGTTAAGTATTAATTTAAAAAATGATTACAACATCATTCCTATAAAAAATATTTACGACAGTTTTTTAACTGAACTAAAACCTTTGTTTGCCGATTTACCTTTTAGCATTGCAGAAGAAAATATACAAAGTCGCACAAGAGGAAATTTATTAATGGCTATTGCCAATAAATTTGGATACATATTGCTCAACACATCCAACAAAAGCGAATTGGCTACTGGCTACGGTACGCTCTATGGTGATATGGCAGGCGGATTAGGCGTTTTGGGCGATTGCTATAAACTACAGATTTATGAATTGGCAAAATACATCAATAGAAATGGTGAGGTTATTCCACAAAATATAATTACCAAACCACCTAGTGCAGAGCTAAGGCCAGGGCAAAAAGACAGCGATAGCTTGCCCGACTACGATACCCTCGATAAAATTTTATACCAATATATAGAACTACAAAAAGACCCACAAACAATAAAGGCGCAAGGGTTTGATGCAGCACTTGTGGACAGAACATTAAAAATGGTAAACACAAACGAATATAAGCGCAATCAATTTTGCCCCATCATTCGTGTATCTCCAAAGGCATTTGGTGTAGGGAGGAGAGTGCCGATTGTGGGGAAGTATTTGAGTTAGACATAAGATTCTAGACACAAGATTTAAGACAGCCCCAATGTTTATTTCAGCCCTATCTTGTGTCTTATGTCTAATATCTAAGATCTATTTTTAACAAAGATTTTTAAGCTTTTTCTAATTTTAAAAAATGTAGCACCTAATTTGCAATACAAGAATAAATAACTTAATAATATGCTACAAACCGCAGAAGACATTCGCTTGCTCAATGAAAAAATAAACCACGCCGCAGGATTTGTTTCCCGAATAAATGATGAACTCAGCAAAGTAATTGTAGGCCAACAAACCATGATAGAACGTTTGCTCATTGGATTGTTGAGCAATGGGCATATTTTGCTTGAAGGTGTGCCTGGGCTTGCAAAAACATTGGCCATAAAATCGATATCGGAAACGATACATGCACAATTTAGCAGAATACAATTTACGCCAGACCTTTTACCTGCCGATGTGGTAGGTACCATGATTTACAACCAAAGTAAAAATGAATTTTACGTACGCAAGGGCCCAATATTTGCCAATTTTATTTTGGCAGATGAAATAAACCGTGCGCCAGCAAAAGTACAAAGCGCTTTGCTAGAAGCCATGCAAGAGCGGCAAGTAACCATTGGCGATACAAGTTATAAATTGCAAGAACCGTTTTTGGTGTTGGCTACACAAAACCCCATAGAGCAAGAAGGAACCTACCCTTTGCCCGAAGCGCAAGTAGATCGTTTTATGTTGAAAGTGGTGGTGGGTTATCCAACAAAGGCGGAGGAGCAAATGATTATTAGACAAAATACACAAGGCTTGCATTTTGAAAAAATAAATGCGGTTGCATCTACTACTGAAATTCTTACTGCAAAAGAATTGGTGCGACAAGTGTATGTAGATGAGAAAATAGAAAACTATATATTAGATATTGTATTTGCTACACGTTTTCCTGATAAATACAATTTGGCAAAACTAAAGCCGCTCATAGGTTTTGGTGGCTCACCTAGGGCAAGTATAAATTTGGCATTGGCAGCAAAAGCATATGCATTTTTAAACAAGCGTGGCTATGTGGTACCAGATGATGTAAGAAATGTTTGTAAAGATGTATTGCGCCATCGCATTGGACTTACGTACGAAGCAGAAGCTGAAAATGTGAACGTAGAAAATATTATTGATGAAATTTTGAGGACGGTGAATGTACCTTAAGAAAGTATTGAGTACTTAGTATTTAGTATTGAGACTGGTTTAAAATTATTTTTAGTTTATTTTATAACAACAAACCCCGAAGGGGTTTCCCTTTAGTTTCCACGGGTGAAACCCGTGGAGATAAGATGTGCAACGCACATCATAGATAATATGCAAAGCACAACCGACATACTAAAAAAAGTTCGTGAGCTCGAAATAAAAAGTAAAAAGATAACCACACATCTCTTTACAGGCGAGTACCACTCTGCATTTAAGGGCAAGGGTATGAGCTTTAGAGAAGTGCGTGAATACAGTGCAGGCGATGATGTTCGTTTTATAGATTGGAATGTGAGTGCACGTTTTTCTACACCATTTTCAAAATTATTTGAAGAAGAAAGAGAGCTTACGCTCATGTTACTCGTTGATACAAGCACTAGCAATTTATTTGGCACTGTTGGCAAAAGAAAAAAAGATTTGATGATAGAAATGGCAGCTGTTATTGCTTTTAGTGCCGTTAGCAATAATGATAAAGTAGGCGTAATATTTTTTAGCGATAAAGTAGAAAAATATATTCCACCCAAAAAAGGAAGAGCACATGCTTTGTTTATTGTAAGAGAATTATTATCTGTTGAGCCAACATCTAACGGTACAGATATTGACGAAGCCATAAAATATTTTAACAACACCACTAGGCAAAAAAGTATTGCATTTATACTGAGCGATTTTTTAGCCACAGGCTACGACAACGATTTAAAAGTAATCGGAAAAAAACACGACGTTATCGGCATAAAAGTATATGATAAGATGGATATGCAATTGCCAGAAGCAGGTTTGTTACAATTGAAAGATGCAGAAACACAAAAAGTAAAATGGATTGATAGTGACGATGCATTGGTTAGACATAATTATCAGCAATATTTTTTTGAACAAACGGATACTGCTAAAAACTATTTTAAAAAAGCAGGAGCAGAATTGTTGCACGTACGCACAGATGATGATTATGTAAAAATTTTACAAAAATTCTTTTTAAAGAGAAAGTAAGCCAGCAAACAATGAAGAGTATCTACACAATATATTTACGAAAAAGCTTGATAATATTGGCTTTTGTTCTTTCAAATTTATTTTGTTTTGCTCAAACTATCAGCACCACTGTAGATAAAAGAGATATTCTCATTGGCGAACAAATTACCTACAACCTCAATATAGATTTACCTTCAGCAGATTATAAAATCGATATTAATATTCCCGACTCCCTAGAGCATTTTGATATCATTGAAAAAAATGCTGGCGGAATTAATTATACAAATGGTCAATATGCTTGGCAACAAAAAATTGTTTTCACCAGTTTCGATTCTGGTTCTTACGATTTTCCGTCCTTTCCTTTTCGGATTAATCACTTAAATGCGGTATCACAAAATTTAAATACCGATGCTATCAAAATAAATGTAGGCTATATGCCCATAGATAAAGAGGGCAACCCAAGAGATATAAAAAACATACTTGAAGTAGATTATTTTGATTGGTTATGGGTGATAATTGGTGCTGCGGTATTGGCGTTTCTAGTATTTTTATTTTTTCTACTCAGGTATTTAAGAAAAAATAAAAAACAATTGCCCGAATTGCAAAATCAAAATTCATTTAAAGAAGCCATGCAAGCATTGGAGCAGCTTCGCAAAGCAAATGAAGGTGGAAATGTGCCAGTAAAAGAATACCATACAAAATTGGCCGATGTGTTAAAAGTATATTACAGCAAAGCATCCAGACAAAATGTATTAAACAAAACCACAGAAGAAATTCTTACAAAATTAAAATCGCATCAGCTAAATGCAGAAACTGCGCTGCACACATCAGAAGCTTTGCAAACAGGCGATGCTACTAAATTTGCCAAGTATCATCCAACATTTACAGAAAATGAATTGGCATTAAATTATTTAAAAAACACTATTGAAGAAATAGAAAAATTACGTCACACAAAAAATTAAAATTTGCTTTTCGATT
>JAYTLA010000134.1:0-20262 GCA_043729825.1 Ferruginibacter sp. | reverse complement strand
CCTGACGGCGGTTGTAAACCCCGTCAGCGGTTTAGTGAAAGGCTTGCTGATATTGGCTCTAGTGAGATAAATGTAAAAGTTACCTTGACGCCAATGCGCCGAATGCGGGACCACCGAAGATCAATATTGCTGTTTCTTTGCTGGTACAATAAAAATAATATTAATTCATGGAGAAGTTGTTATCTCTTGCATTTACATGCCTACAAAATAAATTCATGTATTGGTAATTTATCGGAGTAGGATAGTAGTGCCTTTATTGTTATAAATATTACCATCACCTGCCAATGCTTCTACCATCCACACAAAAGTTTGTACATCTTGTTTTGTGCCTTTATAGCTACCATCCCAGCCTTGACGATTTGTATTGGTTTCGTACATTAACTCTCCCGCACGATTAAAAATTCTAAAATAGTTTAGTTTTTTTATACCAAATATTATTGGTTTTAAGAAATCGTTTTTACCATCAGCATTTGGTGTAAAAGCACTAGGAACATGGATGGCAATATCTTTCACTACTTTTACAAATTGAGTATCGCTTGTTACACATTTGGTTTTTGTGGTTATATCTATTGTGTATTCTTGGTCTAAATTGCCTTTAAATATGGGGTTATAACTTGCAGCATTATCTAAATTGAGCGCAGGTTTCCATAGTACAGATTCTCCAAAATTTCGTGCATGCAAATCGAGTGGTATATTTACTACAGCATATTCTATTGGATATCTAATGGCTGAAGCTGGTTTATCAATAGAGATTTTTAATTTTGAAGTATGACCAGGTAATGGACATTGTGCTGAGTTTACTAATAAACTCAAATCATATTTTCCAGCAGTGGAATAAGTAGGAGATGGAGGTATGCGTAATGTGGATGTATGACCATCGGCAAATGTCCATAAATAATTTATAGGTGAGCCAACAGTATCTGCCGTGTTATTTAAAATTTGTACAGGTAGATTAATACAAATAGGAGGTGCAGAAAAATTTGCTATTGGGTTTTGGTAAACTGTAATTTGCATGGGGAAAGTATCGGCACAAATGGTATTGCTACTCACTATTAACTTAATATTGTAAATGCCAGCTTTGGCATAAGTGTAAGTTAAGTCCTTTGTGTTTGTTTCATATCCATCGCCAGTTATCCATTTATATTGCATAGCACCAACAGCATTGGTGCTATTGTTTTGAAAAATAAATTTATTTCCCCAAAGGCATTGTTTAGAAACATTAACAGTGAAACCAGCAACTGGAATTGAAGTAATGGTTATTTGTTTTTTTGCAGTATTTACTCTACAACCAAAGCCACCAAAAAGCACTGCATGATAAGAACCTGATTGAGTAACTCGAAATCTAACTTGATTAGCCCCAATAATTGGAATATCATTTTTAAACCATTGAATACTATCTGCAGATTGTACTATCAATACTGCACTATCACCACTGCCAATACAATAATCTGTTTTGCCCATTAATTGAAGGGCATTACCTACATTAAAAGCTTTTACAACCACTGTATCTAATTGTAAACATCCACCTCCATTGCTCCTTGCTGTTAAGTAATATGTGGTAGTAGTATCGGGCAGTGCCAAAGGATTTGCAATATTTGGATTAGATAAACCAGCAGTTGGCGACCAAGAATATTTGACTCCTAACTTTGGTTGCGAACCAATTTGCACTGGATTATGATTGCATGAAACGGTATCCTTACCAGCATCGGCAACAACCACTAGATTATTAGCTAGATCAGTGTATAAAGTATCCAAACAACCATAACCACTGTATGGTATCAGTTCTACTGCTACCTGCATGCTTGAAGTAGGAGGTGGCACAAACGAAAGTGTTTGCTCTGTACCCAATACTTGTGTAAATGTGCTATTATACCAAGTATAACCTTGGTATCCATATGGGGCAATAACATCTACAAAATTATCGTCTGGGCAAAAAGATGCGCCTTCAAACCTTCCACTGCACTCGGAGTTTACATCTATATACGCATAACCAAAATGTCGTCTAAAAGTGCAATCGGCGGTTTTAAAAAAAAGTCTTATTGTTTTACCAGCATTGCCATTTAGGTTTATAGTAACAGCACTCCAATTTTTATACCAAACTGGTACATCTGCTTCCACAACAGGCGAAAGTTCAAAACCTGGCAATGGAGAACCAAATGGAAAAAATGAAAAGGAAGAACAACCTATAGTGCTATTATCTGTTACGTTTGTAATTTCAATTTCCATGCGAGGTTGTTCATTTTCTCTATGAGGAGGCCCATGATAAACCACTGCATAATTATATATAAGTGTATATACGTTTGCATTTGCTGGTATTGTAAATGTGTATGAAATACCTTCTGCTTCTGCACCACCAGTATTGTTGCCTAATTTTATTGAATGCCCGCTTCCATTAGGACAGTTTACAGGAAAACCTCCATATTGATCTACTCCATTTCCTGGAAATGACGACATCATTGTGTGTCGTCCATCAATTGGAGGTGTTGGGGATAGCGTAATTATATTTTGTGATCCAACTGCTGCTGTGCCGCCAGTATAGCATTGCCATCCATCAAAAGTGCCATCTTCAAAATCAATATTTGGTGGGCAATTTTGTGCTTTTGAAAAAAGACTTAGGCATAAAAAGAGGAGTACAAAAAAAGTTTGTAGAACGAAAATAAAAAGCGACCTAGCGCTAGAAATTTTATAGCTCAGCACATAGTTAAATTATTACACTAAAGTTATGATTAATTATAAAACCATTATAGAATAATAACGAAAATGTGTACAATTAGGTTGCTTACAAAATAGGGATAACTCTGAAAACAGAAAATAACGATGAAAAAGATAGATTAACTTCAGTTTGTACTTAAAATTTTACGCCAATAGTTGCCATTATATTGCCTGTTTGTTGCTTCACATCTGTATATACAGTTTGCGCATTCTGTAAGCGATAAGGTATATCAAAATCTTTTGTGAGCAATTGTACATAAGTTACATCTACAAAAAAACCTTTGTTTCTATAACCTAAACCTCCGCTGAGGGTCATTTTATTCGCTTTGGAGGGAGCATCTTTATATGGATTGCCATAATAGCCAAAACCAAGACGCCCCATGATGGTATTGAATTTTACTTCACCACCAACACGTACATTAATATTGCCTTTATAAATATCTTTTATTACGCCATTTAATTGCTTGTAATAAATTTTCTCATCTTGAGTAGGCTCTTCCGCATCGCTGCTAAACTTAGTGCCATTGTGCCTTACATATTCTATATCTGCAGAAATAAATCCTCTTTGTTTTGTTACATCTTCTACTTCTCTAAAAACGTATGAACCACTTAACATCGCTTTCCAAGGGCCATTTTGTAAATACTTTGCCTTGCCTCTTTGTCCATTCGTAAAAATATCTGACTTTACTTCAAAATTACCAATCGGGTTTTCTAATTGTGTTTCTAAAGAACTTTGCCTAGCATCTGTAAGCGACATGTATGAGGGTGTGTGCACTGCAAGTCCTAAACGAATATATTCTTTTGGGCGATAAATAATACCAAACTTACCGTTTATACCAGCTCCTCTTGTAGTAAAATTATCATTAAATGTAAATGACTTAAAATGGTTTGTACTGTTTGAAGATGTATCGTTTTCTTTAAACAAAATATTGCTTTCATAATTTACGATTGGAATACCAATAGCAACGCCCCAAAGCCATTTCTCACCATCGTTGCCAGAGTATGCAGCGCCAAGTTCGTACATCCCACCTTTGGTTGTTTTTGTCATTTCTTGTTGCAGGGCTTGCTGTGCATCTAAAATATATTCTGGAGCAGCTTTTATTACTAAGGCGCCGTTAATCCTTACTGTATCTACCAAGTAAGTGTATAATGCAGGTGCAGCAGTATATGGGGCACTAGAATTTCTATCTAAAATCTGATCAATACTTTTATTACTGTTTTTAAACTCTTCGGCAAATTGCTCACTAAAAGAACTGTAATTATTTAAACCTTTATAGTGAATCGTATTATTAAAATTAGCATTTTGTGTAAATGCTATTGAAAATGCATTGCTTCTGTTGTCATTATTAGTGTTTGGCAATGCCCATGCAAAACCTGTAGTACCAAATTGAAATGCATTTTTATTTTCGGTTAATTGTGTGCTTCTATAATCTGTTTTTATTTTATTAAACAAAAAGCCTGGTGAAATAGTAGCTTCATTAGTTCTGTAAAAACCAATACCCGCAGGGTTTACAAATGTAGCTGTCATGTCGCCGCCCAATGATCCAATTGCACCACCAATTGCAAGACCACGAGCTGTACCAATTTGATGAAACCAACTATAACGGATAGCATCTTCTGGTATTTGCGCATAAGATTTTGCAGCAATAAAAAATATAAGTATGGAAAATAATTTTTGCATAATAATTATATTTCACTTTCTACAAAAGCAATCGGGTTTATACTTTTTTTTTGTGAAAATTAATTTCCTCCTCTGCTCGGTCTTGTAACCGTGCTCCCAGAAGATGATGGAGTAGATGAACTTGAACCCGAACTACTGCTATTGTTACTTGGTGTAGGGGAATAAGTTCTTGTCTCACTTCTCGGTTCTGAATAAGTACGTACTTCGTTATTGCTACTTCTTGTGTTTCGTGCATTTGTATTATTGTATCCTCTAATAGTAACAGTTTTTACAGTGCCATATCCTTTTGTAGGCGTATAAGTGGTTACTGTATTGCCATATGCTCCAAGGTTTGCGGTACGAATAGTTGTGTTTTTAGGGTTTACATATTTTACACCACCCGAATATACTGGGTAAGGATAATAAAACGGATTGTAATAATACCCATAGTTGTAACCATAGGCATATGGGCTGTAACGACAATCATAATCGTAATCATAATCTAAATTTCTCCATCTACGGTCGTTTATGGCCATACGAATTTGTCTGTCCTGGCTAGTATAATCTTCTCTTCGCTCGTATCTATTTTCCGATTCATTTTGTACAATTACTTTAGATTTTGAGTAATACAAATCATCTGGAGTTTGTCCACTTTTGTAAGCAGTGCTGCATGAAGCTAGAATTGCAATGGATAATATGAGTATTAATGTTTTCATCGTTTTTAAGTTTGACATGTTAAAGATAAATGATAAGTGCGATACCTTTATGTATTAGACGCTTTTTTAGCGCAAAATGTTGTTAAAGATGTGCTAATGATTTGTGGAGCATATATTTGAAATGATTAAATAAAAAAATCGTTATCTTGGTTACAAAATAATCCCCATCGTTTACTAATATATGTTCATCTAATGGAAATTGTAAGAAAGTACAGTGATTCAGAGTTGATAGAAGCTATTAAATCGCTCCAAAAAACGGATTTAGATAAGGCTATTAAATATATCTATCGAGAATATTTTGACATGCTTAAAATATATACGTGTCAGAATAGTGGAAATGAAGAAGATGCACAGGATGTTTTTCAAGAAGTATTGGTAGCGTTTATTGACTTAGTGCAAAAGGATAAATTTAGAGGAGAGTCTAGCATAAAAACTTTTCTCTTTACTGTAAACAGAAATATTTGGCTAAATGAATTAAAGAAGAGAGGTAAAGCAGAAAAAAGAAATATCATTTTTGAAAATGAAAAAGATGGAGCAATGTTGGATGTTTCGCATTTTATTTCGCAAAATGAAACGAGAAAACAAATATTAAGTATTGTAGATGAGCTAGGAGAAATATGTAAAAAGATTTTATTGACTTTTTATTACGAAAACTTATCAATGAAAGAAATATTAGAACAAGTAGATTATGAAACTGAACAAGCCTTAAGAAATAAAAAAAGTAAGTGTTTAAAACAATTAGAACAATTATTGACAGCCAACCCTATGATGGCAAAAAACTTAAAAACCGCATTGCAATATGAATAACAATAACACAAATAGCGACATCTTAATTCAATATTTGGATAACGAGCTTTCGCTAGAAGAGAAAACCAATTTGGAAAACCAATTAAAGCATGATTTCGTTATGCAACACGAATTAGAAAACTTAACCTTAGCAAAATCAGCCATTAAAACCTACGGGCTAAAAAAACATGTAGCTTTCATTCACACAGAAATGATGAATGAAATGGTTGTTGAAAAAGCATCATCAATACAACAAAGTATGGTAAGAAGGATGGTGAAAATAAGTATGAAAGTAGCAGCAGCTGTGTTTATAGTGATGCTTGGATTAGGCGTTTATCAATACAGCACCATTACGCCAGATAAAGTATTTGCTAGTAATTATAAGCCATATACATTAAGTGTAAATAGAGGAGCAATAGAAACAAATGTTATGGAAAAATTATTTCAAGAAAAAAATTATATTGCTGTTATTTCTCAATTTGAAACATTAAAAGAAGCTAGTTTAAAAGAAAATTTTTTAGCAGGCGTTGCATACATGGAAACAAAAAACTACAAAAATGCAATAACAGTTTTAAATAATGTTTTATCGAAAAATGCTTTTGATAAAACAAGTATATTAAATGATGATGCAGAATATTTTTTAGCATTAAGTTATCTAAAAAACAATGGCATTAAATTAGCTACTCCAATTTTTGAAATGATTAATAAAAATACAAATCACTTATACAACGATAAAGTTAGCAATGCTTTTATACGTAATTTGAAAATACTTGATTGGAAATATTAAGTCACAGAACCACTATATATTTCTTCTTTTTTTTACCCTTATGGGCGGTGTTTTCACTGCCCATTTTTAAATAATAAAATATCCCCAACGATACAATAGAAATAATACCAACAGCCCACAACCATACTACTGAAATTGTGTTGTTCTCTGGTACACCTGTAAGCACCAAATGTGCCCAGTAATTTGGACTTTTAAATCTTTTTTCTATTTCTGACGATTTTATATAATCAAGCTTTGCACGTTGTAATGCAGTAGCAGCATCTTTCCCATCGTTGTAGTACTTATAAAAACGCTGCATAATCCATGCGGTAGATTTATCATCTGCTTTCCACAATGAGCCTATTATGTTTGGGCAGCCTGCATATGTAAATGCTCTTGCAAGGCTCATCAAACCTTCTCCTTTTGCCAATTGCCCCGAACCTGTTTCACATGCACTTAAAATAACAAGTTTAGTAGCATCAAGCTTGAGGTTATAAATTTCTTCTACATACAAATTGTTTTCGGTAGCGGACAAACCAGTAAAAGGGTAGAAGGCTATCAACGATTTTTCAGGTATAGTATCATTTACGATGGTGTGTGTAGCTAAATGAAGTATGCCAGCTTTTTCTGCTAAGGCAAGAAAATTTTTCTTAGTGGCTGCGCTATCCATTAAAATATTTCCTTGCAAATTTTCTATTTCATTTTTGGAATATTGCAATTTGGTAAATTCTTCTGTACCCTTGCTAGCAAAGGGTGCCATTGCAAGTGTAGTTTTATTTTTAGCATTGCTTTTAATATCATTTCTTAGTAATGCTGTTGAATATTGATATTGTACTTTGTATTTATCCAATACAAAATTTCCATTTTCATCACTCAATGCCTCAAAGGGTAAATTGTTTAACTCATCATCTAGTATAATGAGTAGATTTTCTACATCTTGCATTTTACTTAAAATTGTACTGATGATAGTTTTGTATAGTTTTTTAGACATTGCTGTGCCATCATATTTCTCTTCTCTTTTATAATTGTTAAGCGATGTTTTAAAAGATTTAATGGCAATAAAAAAAGTAGAATCAATAACCTGTTTTGTATAGCTCAAATCATTTGGAGTAATGCACAAAATAACCATTTCGTTTTCAGATAAATGATAAGAGAGTAATGCAGTCTTTTTACTCAGTAATTTTTGTACTTGCGCAACTGAAGGAATAGATTTTGCAAATTTTTTGACTTTGTATCCAGGCAATTCATTTATTTTATCTTGCAACTTGCCCAGTTCTATCTCATAATCTCTTATATCGGTTTTTATTGTTTGTAATTGGCTACTATCATTTATTTGTGATGCTTTTAATGAAAGTCTAGTAATGTTAGTTTTTATAGAAGTTTCTTTTTCAAATAAGCCAACATTGTTTTTTGATTGATTTTTTATGGCTGACTCCTGAACATTTAACGATAAAACACTTGCCTTATTCTGTTGGTCAAAATTGTAAGCTTCTTCTAAATAAGATTTATTTTTTGTGAGCTCATACAATTGTAAGCTTATGTGTATTGGTTTATCGTGTACTTTGTATTTTATTTTGTTCAAAAACAATCTTGCCTCATCACTATCGTATGTTTTTTCTACATAATCTGCTAATGAAAATGCAGAATGATACGCATTTAAAGCTGCATCTAATGAGCTTTGCTTTTTATCTTGCTTGTATAATTTTTCAAATGCATCTGCCTTTGAGGTAAGGGTGTTAAAAAGATTTATATAAGAGAAAACGCCACTAAATATTTTCGGGTTTTTATAAATATCAGGTTCGTTATAATCTTGGTAAAATTGTACAATGGCTTTTTGGTAATTATCAAGAGCGTCTTTATATTTATTTTCAATAATAAATTTATCTGCTACGTATTGAAAAGTTAATCCATGAGGTGTATTTTTTTTTGAGATATTCCATTTTTCATTTTCAGTTATCGCAAGATTATAATATTTTTTGGCCGAATCTATTTTGCCTATACTCATGTACGCTCTGCCAAACTGATTATATAAAAGAATATTTGAGCTATTTTTATGATCTATTTTTCTAAAATATTCAATGGCTTTTTCAGCTTTTCTCAAATTAAAATTAACAAATCCAATACTTTGTAAAATCTCATTGGTTGTTATTTTATAATGAAGTAAAGATGTATAAATGGAGTCAGCTTCTTTAAATTGTTCTAGTTTAACGAGGGAGGATGCTATATTGATTTTATATGTAATGAATAAATCTTTGTAATAAGGCTCGTTTGGAGAAAGCAGTAAAATAGCTTTTTCAAAATAATTTTTTGCTTTTTTAAAATTCCCAGTTTCAAAATACATAGAACCTAACCCATTGTAAAGCCTTTGTTCTTCATTTAAAGTAGATTTATATTTTTCTTTAATTTTTTCGGCTTTTTTGTAATAAAAATAAGCAGAATCATATTTGTTTAGGCTGTAATAAATTCTTCCTGTAAATAATAATGGCTGAAAAAGGAATGAGTCTTCAATTTGAGGAAGCTTTTCTTTTAATGCAATTGTATTTAAATAATTATTTTTAGCTAGCTGTGCACTATCAAAATAATGTAATAGTATACCAGCTTTTAGATGACAGAAAAAAGCTAATGAATCATTACCTCCATTTTTAACTTTTGGAATAATATTTTGAAAAATATTTAGAGACTGCCTATTTAATTTTTCTTCTAAAGCTTCATCATAATTTTTTTGAATTGAAAGTTTTTCGGCTTGATGAAACAATTTATCTGCAGTAGTATAATCTTGTAGATATTTTTTTTCTGATACTGACTGTGAAAAAACTAATGCTATAAGAAGAGAAGTGATAAGTAAAAGTAATACTACACGCATGATAAGTCATTTTTACCTATCAAATATAATGTAGAAAAAAATTATTGAGCAATTATTATAATACAAGGCGGCCTTGGTCTTGCAACAGCTTGTGTAACTTCAACCCCATTTCCTCTTGCTTGTGCTTCTCTCAAAATTGTGCCCGCATGATCTATTAAAAGTATATCCCACAAATATTGGGGAATATCTGATTGTCTTTGATAATAATACAATATTATTTTCAACTTATTTAATGACCTGCCACTTGCATCATCCATTTTATAAAAATATGTAAATGTTTTTTGAGAATCGTGTGTAGAGGCTATAGCGCCATCTCTTAAACTTTTGGCCAAATTTATTCTACCATTTACAACAGAAACTGCACATCCTTGGCTATTACAGCCATTACCTTCATCAAAACTATTGTTTAAACCTGTACCAAATAAACCAGGTGAATATGGAACTCCCTTTGCATTATAAATGGGCATAGCAATGCTATCTCCTTGCGATAATCTGTAAATACCGTCGTAAAAATTTATACCTGCCAATACAATTTTTGTGCTAATAGTATCCGTTGTGCCATTTGGTACAAACATAATTCTGTAACGAAGCCCCATTTCACTTTCTGTTAAATCTATTTTGCCAGTTAACTCATCTAGTTCTATGCCTTTAGGAAAACCATAAAATTTTCCTGCACGGTTCATTGGCAGTGGAGATATTATGTTTCCAGTACTTTTAAGGTAAAAAATAGAATCTCCATAGCTCAGCAAACCACTTGGATTAGGATTAGGGTTTGGAGAAGGATTAGACCCATCATCATCTAATACTTTAGACTTGCTACATGCAGATATTACAAGCATTAAGACAACTATGCAATAAAACAAATTCAATTTCTTTTTCATGATTTAGTACCCTCTATTTATTTATAGTCAACTCAAAGTTAATAAATGTAACCAGCAATACGAAATAAAAGTTTGAACAATAATTTAAACATTTATTCTCCTAAGTATTTTATTTTCATATACTTAATGCTTTTTTTTGAGGTTTGCTAACTTAAGAGCTTCATTATTTAAAAACATATTTAAGTATTTAATTACTTAAGTATTGCTCTACCTTAAAATTATCAATATTATACTTGTCTTCTTTATATGCTTTGTTTTATAATTTATTAGGAAACATTTATTTTATCACAAAACTTTATTCTTACATTTAATAAAATATTTTTCATTTATAAAAAATTTTATGCTGTGCCTCAAGATACACCATCTATAAACAATAAAGCTGTGGAACAAAACAGTTACGATGCCATTGTAATAGGAACTGGTATGAGTGGCGGATGGGCAATGAAAGAACTTACAGAGCAAGGCTTAAAAGTGCTAGCTATAGAGCGAGGTGCAGATAAGCAACACATAAAAGATTATGATACTGCTACTATGAGTCGCTGGGATGCTGCACATAGAGGCCGGCTTACACATGCTTTTAAAAATGATAATCCCATTCTTACACGCTCTGGAGTGGTGGATGAGTTTACAACAAAAATGTTTATAGACGATAAAGTGCATCCGTACATACAAGATAAACCTTTCGATTGGATACGTGGTTACCAAGTAGGCGGTAGATCTTTAATGTGGGGCAGATGGACGCAACGGTGGGGCGAAGCCGATTTTGAAGCAAATGCAAAAGAAGGGATTGGCACAGATTGGCCCATACGGTATAAAGATATTGCTCCATAGTATAGTTATGTAGAAAAATTTGCTGGCATTGCTGGCAACAAAGATGGGCTTGCACAAGTGCCCGATGGTGAATTTCTTCCTCCGTTTGATATGAACAATTTTGAAAAATATGTAAAGCAAAAAATAGAAGAAAATTATCCTGGAAGAAATTTAATTATTAGCAGAACAGCTAATCTTACATCACCAAGCAGTATTCATACATCATTAGGGCGTGGTAAATGTCAAGCTAGGGATTTGTGTAGCCGTGGCTGTCCTTTTGGTGCATACTTTAGTACACAGTCTGCTACATTGCCAGCAGCACAAAAAACAGGAAGGCTTACTTTGAAAACTAATGCTGTTGTACATTCTATAATTTATGATGACGTAAAACAAAAAGCTACAGGTGTAAGAGTAATTGATGCTCTTACAAAAAAGACAACAGAGTATTATGCAAAAATTATTTTTCTTAACGCAGGGTCTATAAACTCTAATATTACTTTACTCAACTCTACTTCTAAGCGTTTTCCTAATGGGCTTGGTAATGATAGTGGCGTGCTTGGCCGTTATGTAATGGCGCATAATTATAGGGCACGTGCCTCAGGTGTATTTGAAGGCATGCAGGATAGTTACTATTATGGCAAAAGACCCAATGGAGTTTACATGCCTAGGTTTAGAAATTTTGGTAACGATAAACAAACTACCTTCAAAAGAGGATATGCATTGGCATGTGCTGGGAATAGGCAAGGATGGTCTATTGGTAATAATATGGAAGAAATTGGTACAACTTTAAAAGAAAAATTAACCGAACCTGGACCTTGGTACTTTTATGGAACAGCTATGGGTGAAATGCTGCCATATGAAGACAATCATTTATGGTTAGATAAAAACGAAAAAGATGAATGGGGCATACCATTATTGCATACAGATATAACTTGGCACGAAAATGAAGACATGATGGCTAAAGATGCCGTGGAACAAATGTATGAGATGCTGGACAAAGCAGGCTTGAAGAAAATTGAGTCGGCAGATAATCACCAAGCACCAGGAAAAGATATACATGAAATGGGCGGATGCAGAATGGGGAATGACCCCAAAACATCTATGCTCAATAAATGGAACCAGCTACATGCAGTACCCAATGTTTTTGTAACAGATGGTGCTTGTATGACATCGTCTGCTTGCCAAAACCCTTCGCTTACATATATGGCCATTACAGCTAGGGCAGCTAATTATGCAGTGAGCGAACTCAAAAAAGGGAACTTGTAATCTTAAAATGAAGTGTGTTGTTTTGCAAATTATTATAAAATATTTTTATGAAGTGTTTAAAAGTTCTCTTGGTTTTTTTATTAGTTTGTATCTATCAAATTTCTTTTGCGCAGCAAAAACTGCGCATTGTTATTGCAGGGCTTTCGCACGATCATGTAAATAGAATGCTTACCAAAAATAAAAATGGCGATATTTTTATTGTAGGAATTGCAGAACCCAATTTGCAATTATGCAACAGAATGAAAATGGAATTTAATTTACCTGATTCTATTTTTTTTAATGATATCTCAGCTTCATTGAAAAAAGTTCATCCAGATTTGGTAATGGTTTTTAATGCACCACTAGAACATTTAGCAGTAATAGAAAAATGCATGCCGCTTAAAATACCAGTAATGGTAGAAAAACCACTTTGTTTTTCAAATAGCGAAGCGTTACGCATACAAACACTGTCTAAAAAATTTAATACAAAAGTGTATACAAATTATGTATCGCATTGGTACACGAGCAATGTTGAACTTTTTAAAAGAGTAAATGAAAAAAATGAACTGGGCAATGTGCACAAAATGGTGATGCATGGCGGCCATCGTGGACCTGTGGAGATAGGCTGTAGCAAAGATTTTTTAAACTGGCTTACAGACCCCAATAAAAATGGGGGCGGAGCTCTAACCGATTTTGGCTGCTACGGTGCCAGTATTATGACAGCATTGATGAAAGGAAAAACACCCATGTCGGTTTACGCTACAGCAAGGCATTTGAAACCAAGTGTATATCCTAAGGTAGATGATGATGCAACAATTGTACTCGAATATGCAGATGCCACTGGTATTATTGAAGCATCTTGGAACTGGCCATATACCATTATGGATGTAGAAGTGTATGGAAAAAATGCTTACTTACATGCTGCCCAGATGAATGGCGATGCAGCCATTACTCTTCAATATAAAAATGAAAAGGAGAGTAAATTGGAAACAATATCAGAACCACAATATAAAGATGAGGTTGTATATTTAACAGCAGTATTAAAGAATGGTGCAGCAGATAATAATAAACTCTTATCGCTAGAAAGCAATCTTATTATTGTACGAATATTAGATGCGGCTCGTAGATCTGTGAAAGAAGGGAGGAAAATTTTATTGTGAAAATAAATAAAATTAGTCCTGTAAAATGTTATCGGGTATTTCTTGCCTCTGATAATCTATAAAGCCACAATTTGTGACCTTAAAGAATTATACCCTAAGGTTTCAAAGTTTTGAAGTGAGATTGGGAATAAAAAATCCTCGCAACAAAGTACGAGGATTTTTAGTTTAGTGCCCACGAAAGGAATCGAACCTTCACACCCTTGCGAATGGCAGATTTTGAGTCTGCTGCGTCTACCAATTCCGCCACATGGGCAACTTGCACAATACATCTAAAAATTAGGTGTATTTTAATTGGGATGCAATATTACATCAATCATCTAATCTCTCCAAAATACGTTTCAAGTATTTTTTCTTGTAATAGTAGGCTTTTAGTTTTTGAAAATCGTTTTCTGTTAACAATGCACTGTTTTCAGTGCTTAGGAGCGGTTCTAAATCTTGCAATAATTCTTGCTCATAAGCGGCTACTTTTGCTTCAATATCAACTTCTTCATCAAATCCTTCGTTAAGTTCCATCATTTCCATTAAAAAATCGGGCGGTAAGTTGTATTTTTCATCGGTTGCAATAATGCCTTTTAGCTGTAAAAAATACTCCAGCGTTTTTTCTTTATTACTAAAAATATTAAAACCTTTGTTTATGGCAGCCGATTGTATTAATGTATTTTCTTTATCCTCTTCCGTTTCATTTGTGTAAAAATCGGGATGAAATTTTTTTTGCAATTCAAAATACTTTCTAGAAATACCAGATTTATCCACAACAGGGCTTACAGGCAGTTCAAATAATTCGTAATAATTCATATAGCAAATGTACGCAGTATAAAAAATGTAAACGTAAATTGCCACACGAAAATAAAATAGCATGACAACGATTGGTTTAATACGAGAAGGAAAAATACCTGCAGACAGCCGTGTGGCGCTAACACCTGCACAATGTAAGTGGATAAGACAAAACCACCCCGAAGTAAAAGTGATGGTACAACATAGCGATGTGCGTTGTTTTACCGATAAAGAATATTTGGCTGCAGGGGTAGAAGTAAAAGAAGATATCTCTGAATGCGATATTATGCTTGGCATAAAAGAAGTGCCAGTAGATATGTTGATAGAAGGCAAAACGTATTTGTTTTTTTCGCATACTAAAAAATTACAACCATACAATCAAAAATTATTGCAAAAAATTATTGCAAAAAATATTACCCTTATCGATTATGAATGTTTGGAACACGAAGATGGCGCTCGTATTATTGGTTTTGGATTTTTTGCTGGTATTGTAGGCGCTCACAATGGTATGATGGCTTATGGAACTAGAACTGGAACTTTTCATTTAGATAGAGTAAATTCTGGTAAAAATTTACAACATCTTATTCATACTTATTTTGGCTTAAAATTACCTGCTGTAAAAATTGCAGTAACTGGAAGTGGGAGAGTAGCACATGGTGTTTTAGAAATTATGAACCTGATGGGCATACACGAAGTAGAGCCCGAAGATTTTTTAGAAAAAGAATACAAATACCCAGTGTATGTACATTTGAAAGGAGGGGATTTATACGAACATAAAATTACTGGCAAGTACAGCAGAAATGATTTTCACGAACACCCCGAAAATTACAATTGCACATTTGCCCAATTTATTTCTGCTACAGATATTTTAATGAATGGCATTTATTGGGAGCAAAAAATACCTAGGCTTTTTGATATGGAAGATTTGAAGAATCCTGACTTTCGTTTAAAAACCATAGCAGATATTACCGATGATTTTGGCGGCTCTGTGCCCTGCAATATTGGCGATAGTACCATTGCCGATCCCATATACGGTGTAGATAAAAATACTTTTGCACGAACAGCACCATACTTACCAAACTCACTAGATATAATGGCTGTAGGCAATTTGCCAAACGAATTGCCAAGAGATGCAAGCCGTTATTTTGGTGAGCAATTAATAAAACATGTGTTTACAGATTTGTTTAGTAGCCAAGAAACAAGATTAATAAACCACGCAACGATTGTAAAAAATGGGAAGTTGAATGTGGGGTATGAGTATATGGAGGAGTATAGCAAAGCACATTAAGGTTAACGAATTTCAGAACTTGAAAATTGAGTGTTGAACATTGATTATTGAACATTTTATCAGTTCGAGTTATAAAATGTTCAATATTCAATTAACAATTTTCAATGCTCAATGCTAGTTCTATTGTAAGAGGCTTAAATTACCCAATCCACAATTTCATTCTCCCATTCTTGTTTATACGGCGCAGATATTTTAATATAGTTATCCGAATACCCTTCCATCATGCCATTTTTATTTACATGCTCAAACAATACTTTTCTTGTTTGCCCAATATGATTATTAGTAAATGCTTGCATTTTTTCGTAACTAAGATTTCGCAAAATTTTATTGCGCTCGTTGCGTACATGTATAGGCACCACAGGCGCAATGGTAAGCGCATGCGTATTGTCACGCTCGGAGTATGTGAATACGTGTAAGTAAGAAATATCTAGACCACGAAGAAATTCTACCGTTTCTGCAAAGTCTTCTGTTGTTTCGCCATGGAAACCCACAATTACATCTACACCGATGCAGCAATGAGGCATCAATAATTTTATTAAACCTATTTTTTCTGCATACAATTCTTTTTTATACCTGCGGCGCATAGCAGCCAATGTATTATTGCTGCCGCTTTGCAATGGTATGTGAAAGTGCGGCATAAAATACTTGCTATTGCTCACAAATTCTATAATCTCATTGCTCAATAAATTGGGTTCTATTGATGAGATACGATATCGTTCTATCCCCTCTAGCGCATCCAATTCTTGTATAAGGTCAAAGAAATTTTCGCCATGTTTCTTACCACCAGTGTAGCCTTTACCAAAGTCTCCGAGATTAATACCTGTGAGTACAATTTCTTTTGCACCTCCCGCTGCTATGGCTTTTACGTTTTCTAGTACATTGTTTATTTCATCGCTACGGCTCTTGCCTCTGGCCATTGGTATAGTGCAAAAACTACAATTATAATCGCAGCCATCTTGCACTTTTAAAAATATTCTTGTACGTTCGTTTACGGAGTGAGATGGTACAAAAATATTTACATCTTCTACATCGCAACTGCAAATTTTGGTAGCATCGTTTTTAGAAATTTCTTTTAAATGCTGTGCAATATTGAATTTTTCTGAAGCACCTAGTACCAAATCTACACCTGGTATTTCTGCTATTTCTTTTGGTTTTAGTTGTGCATAGCAGCCAGTAATTACCACCAATGCTTCGGGTGCTTTGCGTTGTATTTTTCGTACAATTTGGCGGCACTCTCTATTAGCATTTTCGGTAACGGAGCAAGTATTTATTACATACACATCTGCCACTTCATCAAAATTTTTTTTGGCAAAGCCATCATTTTCCAGCATACGCCCTAGTGCAGTGGTTTCACTGAAATTGAGCTTGCAGCCGAGTGTGTGTAAGGCAACAGTTTTTTGCATGGGCGGCAAATTTAGTTAATTTGTTGAGTTGATAAATTGTAAAATTGTAAAATTGTTTAATTGTTTTCTTTTTCTGTAAGCTTTATTTTCTTTTTGCCTGCACTTTTATTGCGAAATAAGAAAAAATACTCATAAATATCTAAAAGTGTATTTATTATATATAGTATTTTGTAAATTTGAAGAAAAAGAAAATAAATTGTATAGCGGATATATTTTAAGAAAAAATTTACCAGATCAAAAGTCGGTAGCCAGTTTTACAGAAGAGTTGTATGAATATTTATTTCCTGTAGTGGATAATGAACATGAATATTTAGAACAACATGAACTTGTATTGCTTCGTTTAAAAGTTCATTTGCATACACTCATTACTACATGTATCAATGGTAGTAATAATAATGTAAATAATATGGCAGAATATTTTTTTGACCAATTATCTATTACGAGTACAGCATTATTAAAAGATGCACAGTTTATTTTAGATTACGACCCCGCAGCAAATTCTATTGAGGAAATTATTTTAAGCTACCCAGGCTTTTATGCCATTGCTATTTATAGGCTTGCACATATTTTGTATAAACAAAAAATAGAAATATTGCCTAGGATGATGAGCGAATTGGCACATAGCAAAACTGGTATCGATATTAATGCTGGAGCTACCATCGGTTGCCCATTTTTTATAGATCATGGCACAGGTATTGTGATTGGCGAAACAACCGTAATTGGTAATTCAGTAAAATTATACCAAGGTGTTACATTGGGTGCATTGGCAGTGCGTAAAGAAGATGCTGAAACCAAGCGCCATCCGAGTATTGAAGACAATGTGGTGATATATGCAGGCAGCACAATTTTAGGGGGAGAAACTGTAATTGGACATGATTGTATCATCGGTGGGAATACATGGATTACAGAAAGTATTCCAGCATTTAGTGTTGTATATCATAATGCACAAACAGTGGTAAAGGATAGAAGAGATTTTAAAAAACCAGTAAATTTTATTATTTAGTTTTTTGCAAAATACTTTATAAATGTTAGTCGGACACGAACCTTGGCGATAGTTTTATTATTTAAAAACAATAAAAAATAAACAAATGAAAGCAGCAAACATTTTAGAAACAATTGGCAACACACCGCATGTAAAAATAAACCGTTTATTTCCCAATAATATAAACGTGTATTCAAAATTAGAAAGGGCAAATCCTGGTGGAAGTATAAAAGATAGAATTGCTTTATCCATGATTGAAGATGCGGAAAAAAAAGAAATACTACATAAAGACAGTGTTATTATAGAACCTACATCGGGTAATACAGGAATAGGTTTAGCCATGGTAGCTGCTGTAAAAGGATATAAAATTATATTGGTAATGCCAGAGAGCATGAGTATAGAGCGCAGAAAACTGATGAGTGTATATGGCGCAAGTTTTGAATTGACACCAAGAGAAAAAGGTATGAAAGGCGCAATAGAGAAAGCGCAAGAATTGGTAACAGCTACACCTAATGCTTGGATGCCACAACAGTTTGACAACCCTGCTAACATAGATGTTCATATAAAAACTACCGCAGAAGAAATATTAAAGGATTTTCCTGAAGGAATAGATTTTTTGATAACAGGTGTAGGCACTGGTGGGCATATAACTGGTGTGGCAGAAGTATTAAAAAAACATTTCCCTACATTAAAAGTGTTTGCAGTAGAGCCAGAGTTATCGCCTGTAATTAGCGGTGGTAGCCCATCGCCACACCCAATACAAGGCATAGGTGCGGGGTTTGTGCCTACCAATTTACATACAAACATTTTAGATGGTGTAATACAAGTAGGCAAAGATGAAGCATTTGATTATGCTATTCGATCTGCAAAAGAAGAAGGTATTTTTCAAGGAATATCTAGCGGTGCTACTATGGCTGCCTTAGCTAAAAAATTGCCAGAAATACCTGCCGGCAGTACGGTACTTATTTTTAATTACGATACTGGCGAAAGATACTTGAGTATTGAAGGATTGTTTTAATTTTTTTTTGGGAAACGTAATAAAAGTTGAATCCCTACTCAAGTATAGGGACAAGTAAGGATTTTCTGATGAAGGGCTCCCGACATAAATGTATGGGACACAGTGGCGGATAGAAGGGGTCCCGCAATTAAAATGCAGCATTGCTGCCTTTGCGCAAAAAAGATTGTATCGTATAGCGGCTACAAATGCCTAATTATGCTTTTAGTTCGACGCCCCAAATTCTTATTTTTAATTTCGATTTTACCTACCTTGCATGCTTGAAAAATAAAAACACTTCATATATAGTTCTTCTCCTTGCTGCTTTGGCATTATTTTTTATTAAAAGATTACAAAGTGGCAACAATACCAATATAAAAGACAGAGTAACAGTACAAAACGCAACAGACGCCTATACGCAACTTAGGGGTGGCAATAAAACAATTTCGTATAGTAGGCATGCAAAATGCAGAATGGAATGCAGGCATATAGATGAAAGTGAGGTAAAAGAAATTCTGCAAACTGGCGAAATAAACCATGGTAAAGAAGCGGAAAGTGAAAAAGGCGTAACTTACCCACTCGAAGGCAAAACGCATGACGGTCAACATGTGCGTATTGTTTTTGCACCACATGAAAATGATGTAACTGTTGTAACGTGTATAGATTTGGATACGGATTGGCCTTGTGGAGATTGCAAATAAATTTTAGATTTAAAATTTAAGAATTAAGATTGTTTTATGAAATTAAAATCATTATTGGCAAAACCCTTTGCCAGTTACATATATAAGCAGATAAAAAAAGGAATTGGAACTGCACTAGAGGATCAAGATAGAATTTTTACGAGTATTATAAAATCTGCTTCGAAAACTGTTTTTGGTACCGATCATTCTTTTGCAGAAATAATAACCCATGAAGATTTTTGTAGGCTTGTGCCCATAAGAGATTACGAAGCTTTTAAACCATACATAGAAAAAATAAAAGAAGGTAAGCACAATGTTTTGTGGAAAGGGCAACCGATTTATTTCGCTAAAACGAGTGGCACTACGAGCGGAGTAAAATATATTCCCATCACAAAAGATTCTATACACAATCATGTAAATACTGCTCGCAATGCATTGCTTTGTTACATGATAGAAAGTGGCAACTCGAAATATGCCGATGGTAAAATGATTTTCCTTAGTGGCTCACCAGAGCTTGAAAGGGTAGGAGGCATACCAACAGG
>JAYTLA010000133.1:0-14018 GCA_043729825.1 Ferruginibacter sp. | reverse complement strand
CTACAAATTGCAATTTCAACAGCAAGGTAAAAAAAACTTTGATAAGTTCTTTGACAAATCTGTCATAAATAAAATTGGCAAAAAAAGCGGCTTTATTTTTCGTAAACCAAAAAAAATAACAGCCTACCATTTTGTGGTTAGCTTTATTATGATTTGCTGCAATGGTCAAAATACCTTTAGTCATTGGGCATTACAAATAAGTATGCTCACCAATAAAGCGGTAAGTAAACAAGCCGTTTTTGACCGATTAAGTAGTAGTTCAACCGCATTTGCTAAACAACTTTTAGAGTATGTTCTTAGCGAGCAGATAGGTAGTGGTTACGCATCGAGCCTTTTCGAAGGTTTTACCAATGTATTGCTGCAAGACAGTACTACATTGCGTTTACAACAAGTATTGTCAAAAATATTTAAAGGTAATCATAGCGGAGGAGAACAAAAAGCAGTGGCAAGAATACAGAGTGTTTTTAATATGAAGACAATGAGTTTTAAGTACTTTTCATTGGGTTCATTCACAGAAAATGACCAATCAGCAAGTGGAATAATTTTACCACTAATAAAGAAAGGAGATTTAGTAATACGAGATATGGGCTATTTTGCCATAGCCACGTTTCAAAAAATAATAGCCTCAAAAGCACATTTTTTAAGCAGGCTAAAATATGGCGTAACCATAAGCGATGAAAAAGGGAAAGTTATTTTACTTAAAGACTTATTGAAACAAAAGAATGGTGTAGATAGATGGGTATACATAGGTGTAGAGAGAAAAGTGTGGGTCAGATTAGTAATGCTACCACTACCTGCAACACAGGCTGCAGAAAAAATTAGGAAAGCAAAAAACGATAGAGATGCTAGATTAAAACACTGCAAAGAATATTATCTATGGTTAAGGTTTAATGTTTACATAACTAGCGTAGGTAGTGAAGTGTGGGATAGTAGTGAGGTTGGAAAAGCTTACAAAGTACGATGGCAAATAGAGATTATTTTTAAGTCATGGAAGTCAGGATTTAACTTACAAAACATATTGCATGAAGGCTGTACTAAAGTAGAAAGGGTAGAGGTAATTATCTATCTCATGTTGGTGTTTATGTGTTTGGTAATGAAGAAAATCTATGGACAATATAAAAATAGGATTGAAAGAAATACAACGAAAGTAATTAGCCTAATGAAATTAGCTGTGCTAGTAAACAACAACATTAAAGAGGTAATAACATTACCACAAAAGGTTTTGAAAGATTTAATAATGAAACATTGTTGCTACGAAAAACGACCCAATAGAATTAATATGACAGATTTGTATAAAAATATAAAAAGTTAACTTGACGCCAATGCGCAGGATTGCGGGACTGTTCCGTGTTTGTATGTATGCGTAAACCCTCCTGTATCGGCACGCATACATACAAATACATCGCTCTATCCACCGCAGCTTTTCATCAGAATATCTTTTCTTGTACCTATACTTGTGTAGGGATTCAACTTTTATTGTGCAATAGATTGAAACGGTTAGATAGTGAAGATTGTATTAAAGAGATATAAATAAAATAGCCTTATACTAGTAACGTAATACAACTCCTTAAACTTGCTTTCCACTCAGGAATTGTAATACCAAAAGTAGAACATATTTTCTCCGTATCCAACACCGAATAAGCAGGCCTAGCGGCAGGTGTGGGAAATTGTGCAGTTGTTATTGAATTTACAATGCATGTTGTATGTATTTGTGCAGCTATTTCTTTGGCAAAATCGTACCAACTAATATCTCCTTTGTTGCTGTAATGATAAATACCTGGTTCAAAATTATTTTTATCAATTATTTGCATTATTGCAGCAGCAAGATCTGCTGCATAAGTAGGTGCTCCACGTTGGTCGTTTACTACGCCAATGCTGTCTCTTTCGTTCATCAACCGCATCATCGTTTTTACAAAATTATTTCCAAAGCTACTATACACCCATGCCGTGCGTATGATGATACTATTTTGGTTTTCCTTAATGGCATTTAGTTCACCATCAAGTTTTGTTTGTCCGTAAAAGTTTACAGGCTTTGTTTTATCTTCTGTTTTGTATGGAGTAGTAGCTGTGCCATCAAAAACATAATCGGTAGAAATATGAATAAATTGGACATGTTGTTTTTTACAAGCTTTTGCCAAGTATCCAACAGCAGTAGCATTCACACTTGTTGCTAGTTCTCTTTCTTTTTCTGCTTTATCTACAGCTGTGTATGCAGCGCAATTTACGCAAGCATCAATGTTGTTATTGCAGAAATAGTTGTTTACAGAATCTTCATCGGCTATTTGTAATTCGTTTTTGCTGGTAAATAAAAAATGGTGTTGAGGAAATGATTCTTGCAATGCTTGAAACTCACGCCCAAGCTGCCCTTGAGCCCCTGTTATTAATATTGTTTTCTTATTTGGCATTAAATTCAAAATTAGTTTTGCAATTTTCAAATGTAGGCTGTGCTAAATCTTTAGGAGAAATAACTTCTTCACCTGCTTCTATTTGCCAATCAATATTTAAAGATGGGTCATTAAACAACAACCCAGCTTCTGCCTCTTTATTGTAAAATGCATCGCATTTATAAAATACTTCGGCTGTTGGACTAAGTACAGAATATCCATGTGCAAAGCCTTTTGGCACTAATAATTGTTTTTTATTTTTGCCAGATAATTCTATGCTAAACCATTTGCCAAACATGGGTGAGCCTTTTCTTAAATCTACCACTACATCTAAAATACTACCATGCAAAACCCTAATAAATTTTGTTTGTGCAAAAGGCTCTAATTGATAATGCAAACCTCTAATAACACCATAGCTAGACTTTGCTTGATTATCTTGTACAAAAACAATATCTACAGCATCTGCCTTACATGTATTTGCATTGTAACTTTCAAAAAAATACCCTCTTTCGTCTTCAAAAATATTGGGTTCAAAAATTAATAAATCTGGAAAATCTGTTTTGATAAAAGGCATTTGTAATGAATAATTTTATAATGAATAATTAATAATGTTTTAGGTTTAAGACTTTTATTTTGATGAATTGGTTTTCTATTTAATAGAATTATTAATTACTAATTATTCATAATTAATTCTCATAAAGTTTCTTAAAAAATTCTATCGTCTCTACCAATCCATCTTCAAATCTTTTAGTAGGAGCGTAGCCTAATAAGTTTTTTGCTAGGGAGATATCCGCTAAAGAATTTCTAATGTCTCCAGCCCTTGGTTCTCTGTATGTGGCTTCCCAATTACTTCCTAGGTTATCTTTACAGATTTTATACAAATAATTTACACTAAAATTTTCTCCTACGGCTACATTATACACTTTGTTTAAAGCAACCTTATTTTGTGTAAGCATTCCTTTTACATTTATTTGTACCGCATTGTCTACAAAAGTAAAATCTCTAGTTTGTTCACCATCTCCATTTATATACACTGGTGTTTCTTTCATGATACCTTTTACAAATAATGGAATAACGGCAGCATAAGCCCCATCAGGGTCTTGCCGTGGACCAAAAATATTGAAATATCTAAAACCCATTATTTTTAAACCATACACATCTGCAAATATTTGGGCATACAGTTCATTTGTTTTTTTTGTAGCTGCATACGGCGATAAGCAGTTGCCAATTTTAGACTCTACTTTTGGCAAAGTAGGTTCATCTCCATATACAGATGAAGAGGAAGCGTACACAAATTGTTTAACCCCATTATCTACAGCGGCTTTTAGCATATTTACAAAGCCACCTACATTTACATCATTAAAATAAACAGGTTCTTTTATAGACCGAGGCACAGAGCCCAATGCCGCTTGATGGCTTATATAATCTATGCCTTCGCATGCTTTGTTACAATCTTCAAAATTCCTAATATCGCCTTGTATAAATTCGAAAGCAGGATATTTTCTTAATACATTTATAGTACTTTCAAAACCATTCACCATATTATCCATCACACGCACTTTTGCTGCGCCATGTTGCAATAAATATTCAGCCAAATGCCCACCAATAAAACCAGCACCACCTGTTACTAAAAATGTTTTATCTGCCAAACTTCCTTCGTGAAATAATTCCATAATTTTTTATTCAACTTTTAAACAATCTTCAACAACTTTCAACTTTTAACCTTCAACTTCCCTACAAACTCTTATACGTTCTACTTTTTATTTCGTTTCTATACGTTCCTTTCAGATCACAAATAAGTGCTTCGGCTTTGGTAATCGATACAAAATAAGCATCATCAAAATCTTTATATGCGGCATGCGGCACAGTAACAATTACTGCATCATAATCTTTTCCAATATTTTCTGTTAATCCAAACCCATATTCATGCATTAATTCTTCGCTACTTGCATGTGGGTCAGTAATGTCAACATTAAGCGAAAATGATTTTAGTTCTTTTACAACATCTGCTACTTTACTATTTCTTATGTCGCTCACATTTTCTTTAAAAGTAGCCCCCATTACAAGCACTCTAGCATCTTTAATATTACCGTTGTGTTGTATAACATGTTGCAAAACTTTTTTAGCCACATAACCTGCCATACCATCATTTATATTTCTGCCAGCAAGTATTACTTGGCTATCATAACCAAGTTCTTTAGATTTATAAGTAAGATAATATGGGTCTACACCAATACAATGACCTCCTACAAGCCCAGGTTGAAAACGTAAGAAATTCCATTTTGTACCAGCGGCTTCCAATACTTCAAAAGTATTAATATTCATTTTGTCGAAAATGATAGAAAGTTCATTCATTAACGCAATGTTTAAATCTCTTTGTGTATTTTCTATGATTTTTGCAGCTTCCGCTACTTTTATTGACGATGCTCTATGTACACCAGCCTTTACTATCAGTTCATAAACTTTTGCAATCACATCAAGGCTTTCATAACAGCAGCCACTAACTACTTTTATAATCGTTGTTATTGTATGTTCTTTATCTCCAGGGTTTATGCGCTCGGGTGAGTATCCAATTTTATAATCGGTATTCATTTTTAAGCCGGATAATTTTTCAATTACGGGTACGCAATCCTCTTCAGTACAGCCAGGGTAAACAGTGCTTTCATACACTACATAATCTCCTTTTTTTATAACCTTGCCTATCGTTTCGCTTGCACGTAATACAGGTGTAAGGTCGGGTACATTATGCTCATCTACAGGTGTGGGTACAGCTACAATAAAAAAGGTTGCTTCTTTCAATACTTCTAAATCGTTAGTAAATTCTATATCACAACCATCAAATGCAGTTGCGGCTAATTCTTTACTAGGGTCAATTTTATTTTGCATCATCTTTACTCGATCTGCATTTATATCAAACCCAATTACTTTTATCTTTTTTGCAAACTCTAATGCAATTGGTAAACCCACATAGCCAAGTCCTATTACGGCAAGTTTTTGTTTTTTATTTATTAATTCTTTGTACATCTGTTATTCGTTAATTGTTATTCGTTAATTGTTATTCGTTAATGATTACGTCTGCTCTTTTTTAGTCGATTAACCAATAACGATTAACTTCTTTTACTTACTTAAATTCTTTGGGTAATTTATTCAATTCTTCCTTTGGTAAATTTTTAAAATATTCATAAGTAATTTTTAAGCCATCCGCTCTATTTACTTTTGGTTCCCAACCTAGTATTTCTTTTGCTTTTGTTATGTCGGGTTGCCTTTGTTTAGGATCATCTACTGGCAATGGCATATACACAATTTTTTGTTTTGTACCTGTAAGTTTTATTATTTCTTCAGCAAAATCTTTTAAAGAAATTTCATCAGGGTTGCCAATATTTACTGGTTGCACATAATCACTCATGAGTAGTCTATAAATGCCATCCACTAAATCATCAACATAACAAAAACTTCTAGTTTGGCTACCATCTCCAAAAACGGTAAGGTCTTCTCCTCTCAAAGCCTGACCAATAAAGGCAGGTAATGCACGCCCATCATTCAATCTCATTCTTGGTCCGTAAGTATTAAAAATTCTAACAATTCTCGTATCTACCTGATGAAAAGTATGATAAGCCATTGTAATTGCTTCTTGAAAACGTTTTGCTTCATCGTACACACCTCTTGGCCCTACAGGGTTTACATTGCCCCAGTATTCTTCGCTTTGTGGATGTACTTGTGGATCGCCATATACTTCACTTGTACTTGCTACAAGTATGCGTGAATTTTTTGCCTTAGCCAACCCTAAACAATTGTGTGTACCCAGAGAACCAACTTTTAATGTTTGTATTGGTATTTTTAAATAATCTATTGGGCTAGCAGGCGATGCAAAATGTAAAATATAATCTAGTTCACCAGTTACATGAATAAATTTTGACACATCACTATGTGAGAATTCAAAATTTGACAATTTAAATAAATGTTCAATATTTTTTAAATCGCCAGTAATTAAATTGTCCATGCCAATTACATGAAAATCTTCTTGCACAAATTTATCGCATAGGTGAGAACCTAAAAAACCTGCGGCACCTGTAATAAGTATTCTCTTTTGCAAAGCTGTATATTTAATTTTTATGATTGCAATACCCGTTTTCTTCCTATACTTTCATAATGATAGCCTAGTTTTTCTAAATAAGCTGGCTCAAATAAATTTCTTCCATCAAAAATTGTTTTATTAATTAATGTAGCCGTTATTTTTTCGAAATCGGGGGTTCTAAATTCGTTCCATTCTGTGGCAATAATTAATGCATCTGCATTTTGTAATGCCTCGTATTGGCTGGTAGCAAATGTTATTTCCCCATTCGTATAATATAATTTTGCGTTAGTCATAGCTTCTGGATCAAAAGCAGATACTGTTGCACCTTCTGAAAGTAATGCATTAATTATATCAAAGGCTGGAGCATCCCTTACGTCATCTGTATTTGGTTTAAATGCCAAGCCCCATAATGCAAAATGTTTTCCATTTATATCATCTTTAAAATAGGATTTTATTTTCGGAATTAAATGTAGTTTTTGTTTTTTATTTACATCCATCACAGCGTCCAAAATTTTAAAATCATATTCTACTTCATCAGCGGTAATAGCCAAAGCTTGTATGTCTTTAGGAAAACAACTTCCGCCATAGCCAATACCAGAAAACAAAAATCGTTTTCCTATTCTTTCATCGCTACCAATTCCTCTGCGTACCATATCTACATCTGCCCCTAAGCGCTCACACATTTGCGCTATCTCATTCATAAAACTAATTTTTACTGCTAAAAATGCATTAGCTGCATATTTAGTAAGCTCCGCACTGTTTTCATCCATAAAAATTATAGGATTGCCTTGCCTTACAAACGGAGCGTATAACTCATTCATGATAGCAATAGCTCTGCTAGAGGTTGTACCTATTACCACTCTATCTGGTCGCATGAAATCTTCTACTGCCACTCCTTCACGTAAAAATTCAGGATTACTTACAATATCAAAAGAAGCGGAAATTGCACTCGTTCCGCTTTTTAAAATGGCATTTTTTACTTTTTCTGCAGTACCTACTGGCACTGTGCTCTTATCTATGATTACTTTATAGTCAGAAGGCTTCAATAATTTTCCAATATCATCTGCTACGCCTAATACATATTTTAAATCGGCAGATCCATCTGCATCTTGTGGCGTAGGTAGAGCCAAAAAAATAATTTGTGCATCTACAATTGCATCACCTAATGATTGTGTAAATTTTAAGCGACCCTCTTTTTGATTTCTTAAAAAAAGTTTTTCTAGTCCAGGTTCATAAATGGTTATTTCGCCAGACGCAAGTTTATCTATTTTTGATTTATCAATATCTACACAAGTAACGGTATTGCCTGTTTCGGCAAAACAAGTTCCTGTTACTAATCCTACATATCCTGTACCTATTACAGCAATTTTCATGTATAATGTTATTTGTTATTCGTTAATTGTTATTCGTTAATTGTTATTCGTTAATTGTTATTCGTTAATTGTTATTTGTAGTGTGCTTGTTACTTTTATACAATTAACTATTAACATACTCCAAAACATGTTTCACAATAAATGCTTGTTGCTCTTCATCAAGTTCTGTGTGCATAGGTAGAGAAATTACTCTCTCCGTTAACCAATCTGTTATTTCTAAATGATAATCGCTTCCGCCAAATGCATCAAACATTTTTTGCCTATGTGCTGGTACTGGATAATATATCATTGATGGCACACCTACCTCTGCTAAGTATTTGTTTAATGCATCTCTATCAACGCCATTAAGTGTTAAAGTATATTGATGAAAAACATGATTGTTATTTGCTGCACGAAATGGCACGGTTATTTTTTCAAGGCCTGCAAATGCTGCATCATAGTAATCTGCAGCTTTTCTTCTTGCGGCAATATATTCATCTAAATGTTTTAATTTAATATCTAAAATAGCAGCTTGCATTGCATCCAATCTTGAATTGCATCCTACTACATCATGATAATATTGTTTGCTCTGCCCATGCGATGCAATCATTTTTAGTTGTTCTGCTAACGCATCATCATCAGTAAATATGGCTCCACCATCGCCAAAAGCGCCAAGGTTTTTTGATGGATAAAAGGATGTACAACCAATATGACCAATGCTACCAGTTTTCTTTTTTGTGCCATCGCTAAATGTATAATCATTCCCTATACCCTGTGCATTATCTTCTATTACAAAAAGGTTGTGTTTTTTTGCAATAGCCATTATCGGTTCCATATCTGCCGCATGTCCGTATAAATGCACAGGTACAATAGCTTTGGTTTTTGGAGTAATAGCTTTTTCAATTACTGCAGCATCCATACAAAACGTTTGCTTATCTACTTCTATAAAAATGGGCTTTATACCCAGCAGTGCTGCTACTTCTACTGTAGCTATATATGTAAATGACGGTGTTATTACTTCATCGCCTGCTTTTAAACCCAATGCCATCATGGCTATTTGCAATGCATCTGTACCATTTGCACAAGGTATAACATGTTTGCTGTCATGGTATTTTGCCAGATTGGTAGCAAATGCTGAAACTACTGTACCACCAATAAAACGGGAGCTTTCCATTACTGCAATAACTGCCGAATCTATTTCTTCTTTTATGTTGTGATACTGTGTTTTAGTATCCACCATTTGTAATTGCCTCATAAGTGCTTTTTTGCGGCTGCAAAGATACAAATTTGATGGGCTTAAATAACGCATCACAAAATTTTGGTTATTAAAGCTTTTTGCGGTTACATTTGCTTCAAAATAAGGCTTTTGACATTATTCTTTTACAATATCTTTCTGGGGCTATATTTTGTTGGTGTTCGTATTGCATCTTGGCAAAGTAAAAAAGCTCGTTTATGGCTAGCTGGTAGAAGGGGTATTTTTGAGCAAATTGAGCAATGGAAAAATTCATTTTCTATTCACGAAAAAATAATTTGGTTGCATTGTGCAAGTCTTGGAGAGTTTGAGCAGGGTCGACCAATTATTGAGCAAATAAAAACGGATTATCCGTCTTATAAAATTTTGCTCACATTTTTTTCCCCTAGTGGATATGAAGTAAGAAAAAATTATAGTGGAGCAGATGGTATTTTTTATTTGCCACATGATGGAAAAATAAATGCAAATAAATTTATTGAAATTGTAAAACCATCATTGGTTATTTGGGTTAAATATGAGTATTGGTATTATTATCTAACTACTCTAAAACAAAAAAAAATACCCATTGTATTAGTATCTGCCATTTTTAGAGAAAGTCAAATTTTTTTTAAATGGTATGGGGGTTTATGGGAAAAAATATTGCAAAGTTTCGATAAAATATTTGTACAAAATGAACAGTCTATTTCATTATTGAAAAGTATTGAAATGAGCAAAAATGCAGCAATAGCAGGCGATACAAGGTTTGATAGGGTTATTGCCATTGCGGAAAATAAAACGGCTTTACCTGATGCACTTGTTCAATTTTGCAACAATAAAAAAGTAATTGTAGCAGGCAGTACTTGGGAAGAAGATGAAGAAGAACTTGTGCATTATGCTCGCACACATGAGCAAATAAAACTTATCATTGCACCACATGAAATAGATGAAGAAAGATTGTTGGGTATAAAAAAAATGTTTAAAAATGCTATTTATTTTTCTGAACTTATAAAAGAAAATATGAATGCACAAGTCATCATAATCGATAATATTGGTATGCTTTCTTCTTTATACGAATTGGCTGCTGTGGCATATATTGGTGGTGGATTTAATGATAGCGGGATACACAATATTTTAGAAGCGGCTGTATATGGCAAGCCAATTATTTTTGGTCCTATTTACGAAAAATTTAGTGAAGCTGTAGATTTAGTAGATGTGGAAGGGGCTTTCTCAATAGAAAACGCATTAGAATTAGAAACCTTACTAGATAAGCTTCTTGGGGATGTAGAGCTACAAAAAAGCACTTCAATAATAAGTAAAAAATATGTGTACGAAAAACAAGGCGCCACAAATATTATTGTAAATTATCTCTACGAAAAACGTCTTCTCACCAATTGATCAAATTGCTTTACGGTATTGTATTTATCATCCCAACCAAGTTTCAATTTTAATTCTCTACGTATCCAAAATTCTGCTTCTGGATAAATGGTAAATGCATTTATTGTTTTAATACTTCTTTCATACATCGCTTCATCGCCTCTAAACAATTCGTTTAAATACAAAAATCGTTCGTTTATACCAATAGCTTTTTTAAGGTCTTTTATTGGAGCATCTTCAAATAAATCGCTTACTTCATTTACTAGTACATTATGTTTATCATTTACAGATGCCGCTTCATCTTTTGGTAAAACTTCGTTTAATTCTTTTGTAGCGTTTACTCCTATATTAGGTGTAATTTCTTTTATGTCAAATTCTTTTTCAATTTTAATAGCGCTTTCTCTATCGACAAGTATATCATTCAATTCCTTTGTAGGAGCGTCTTTTATAGTTTCATGTATTTCTGTAGCTGCTTTGCTAAGTTTCTCATTTAAAGAAGTGGCTTTGTTAGTTTGTAAAACTTCATTCAATTCTTTTTTGCCTGTACCATCAAAAAGATTTTGCTGCCTATTAGCAAGTGTCGGTATTTCATCAAAACCTTCAAAAGATATTTGAGGCCTATTTTGATAACCTAAATTTGAAATTATGGAAGCGTTATTTTTTATTTGTTCCAATTCTGCTTCCACTTCCGCTTCATCAATTTTTAATACTTCAATAATTTTTTCTGGCTCTACATTTTCATTAGTTTCCACTTCAGCTTCTGGTATAATCTGTTTCGAAAAGTGTACAGAGGTTAATGGCACTTCATTTGAAATAGTAGGCGTAATATTTTTAAGATGAAGCAATTCAGATTCAATCATCTTTACCGTGCTAAGCAATTCATTTATAGATGCTTTGTTTTGCAGTTTTTCTGCCAATAAATTACAAAGTGTTTCCACTCGTTCCATATTGTTTAGTTTTATTATTTTTCAAAGGATAAATTTCCGAATTTTTAAAGCTATATTTCAAATGTCATTATGCCAAGATTCTTATCTTCACGAACCATTGGAAAGTACAAAATATTTGTTTTGCATTTTAACAATAATCATTAATCTTTGTAACCCTGCGATAAAGTTACGCAACACAATCATAAAAAAAATAAAATGTTCATAGAACCTAATCAACAAGGAAATAAAAAAGGCTGGATAGAAGTTATCTGCGGCAGTATGTTTAGCGGAAAAACGGAAGAATTAATACGCAGACTGAAACGTGTAAAAATAGCCAAATTAAAGGTGGAAATCTTTAAACCTGCTATAGACGTACGTTACGACGAAATAAAAATTGTAAGTCACGATACAAATTCTATACATAGCACCCCTGTAGATAAAGCAAATGCCATCTTACAAATGGCCGAAGGTGTAGATGTGGTAGGCATAGACGAGGCCCAATTTTTTGATGGAGAAATTGCATATGTATGTGAGCAATTGGCATTAAAAGGCATTAGAGTTATTGTGGCTGGGCTCGATATGGACTATCTGGGCAAACCTTTTGGACAAATGCCAAACCTTCTGGCTGTAGCAGATTATGTTACAAAATTGCATGCCATTTGCATGAAATGTGGTGGCATGGCAAGCATTTCTTACCGAAAAATAGCCACTGGTGGCCAAGTGCTTTTGGGCGAAAAAGATATTTACGAGCCAAGGTGTAGGGAGTGTGCGCAGGAGGGGGTGTAAAAAAAATGTTTACTATTTATTATTTACCATTCATATCCAACTTTTTGAGAAGTAGGAGCATGAGCAAAGAAAGCTATGTTGAACATTGGTATCCCGCTCTTCGTTCCAATCTTTTTTTCTCCCGCCGAATGCGGGATCAAAAAAGGATTTCCACTTCTATCGGGGCTAGGCTCAGCAACATAACTTTTTTCAACTTTTATCGAAACGGAATATGATTCCGTAAACAAAAATAAACTCGTTATTTTGCACTTGTGATAAAACGAATACTTGCCCTCCTTAAAAAAGATATTATGCTGGAGCTTCGCCGTCAGCATACTTTTTATGGTATATTGTTGTACATAGCATCTACTGTTTTTGTATTATTTCTTTCCATGCCCGATAGCCCCGATGCCAATATTTGGAATAGCCTTTTTTGGGTAATACAATTGTTTGTTTGTGTAAATACAGTAGCCAAAAGTTTTTTAGCAGAGAGTAGAGGGTTGATGCTGTATTATTATTCGATTACATCACCTGTAGAATTTATTATAGCAAAACTATTATTCAATATTGTTCTCATGCTTATTATGAGTACCATTAGTTTGTTATTATTTTTTACTTTTCTTACTAATCCTGTAAGTGATTCATTAAAATTTTTAGGCATTGTGTTGCTTGGTGGTACAAGCATTAGCCTTACCTTTTCGCTTATGAGCGCTATTGCTGCTAAGGCGCAACAAAATGCTGCGCTTATTGCTATACTTGGGTTTCCAGTCATTCTGCCTCAGCTTTTATTATTAATGAAACTAAGCAAATCTAGCTTTGGTGAAGTGTTTAAAGAAGGTGCAATATGGCAATTAGCAGGGCTTATAACTGGCTTAGATATGTTGGTATTTGTATTGGCGGTTATATTATTTCCTTTTTTGTGGAAAGAGTAGTGTATTAGATATTTTGTATTGAATCTGAAATAGATTTTGCCCAATTGTTAATGGTATGATATTGTTTAAACTCACTTCCACTGGATACTTTAAACAAAATTGTTGGCTCTTCAAATTCTACTGAGTTATCATAAACATATACTCTATCAACTAATTTTGCACAGATGCTACAATTAATTATTGATTTACTATATCTCGATATAATTTTGCTAATCGGTACATCATGCCCACCTTCCATTACCCTTTGAGCAATTCTACTGGCATTGATAGAGGGACTATCTGTTCCCACAAAAAATAAACGTTTAAAATATCCTTTTTCTTTGGCTCTTTTTATAAAATCAATTTTATCATTGGCAGATAACACTGTTTCAAAAATTAAACTCTTACCTTTTTCTAAACAATCTTCTCTTAATTGTGCTGCATATTTTGCGGCATTTAAAACTGCATCTGCATCATTCCAATCACCAAAAGTATCTCTGGCTATTTCATCTGGATTTATGTAAACACATTCTTCCACCCATTCATGTTCTAATATTCTACTTGTAATGGAAGTTTGGCCTGAACCATTAGGACCTGCAATGACGATTAAGATTGGTCTTTTCATTTCTTCATTGCTTTATGTTTTTCATCAGCAAGTTGTATTCCAAATGTAATTCTTTTTTCCATTTCATTTTTTGTTGCCATAGCTTTCTCTTTTGCAATTTGAGCCACCTCTTTCATCAAATTAGATAACTCTTCATCGGTTGGTTCATTTGTTCCCATTAAAATTGGATGCTTCATTTTGTTTTATTTTATCACTAACAAATTTACTTATTGTTATTCATATTCTGAATTTCATTTTATGGAACAAATCATAATGCATAAAAAAGCCCCACATTTCTAGAGGGCACTGAAAAAGTCTTTTTTAAAGTGATAGAAAAAAGGAGTAGAAAACTAAGGTTTTTTGCTCCTTTTTTTGTATCTTGATGGGGCAATAAAA
>JAYTLA010000132.1:0-4649 GCA_043729825.1 Ferruginibacter sp. | reverse complement strand
CAAAATGCTTCTATGCAATATTTTGTTGGTGAATTTGATGGTGTAAATTTTAAGAATGAAAATACCTCAGAAGAAATTCTTAGACCTGATTATGGACCTGATTATTATGCAGCAATAACCTACAACCAACTACCATCAAATAATTTACCTACAGCCATAGGATGGGCAAACAATTGGTATTATGCAACTACAATACCAACAACGCCTTGGAAAAGTGCCATGGCATTACCCCGCACTTTGAGTGTAAAAAAAATGGATAATAATTGGATTTTATTTCAAAAACCAATTGCAACTATAAGTGCTCAAAGAAAAAAATTACTAGCATTGCCCAATGAAAATTTAGACAACAATAAAAAATTACTCTCGGTAAAAAGCAATCAATTTGAGTTGCAGCTTTCAATCTCTCCAAACAATAAAGAAACAGTAAGTGGCGTAAGAATTGCTGTAGGTAATAATTCTTATTTTGAAATAGGATACAATAACGAAAAGCAAACACTGTATATTGATAGAAGTAAAATTAGCAATGATACCTTTAATGTAAATTACAAAAAAATGAATTTTTATGAAAAAAGTGTAATGCTAAAGAATAATAAAATTGATATAGATATTTATTTTGATAACAGTATAGCGGAAATATTTGTAAATGGCGGTGAGGCAGCTTTTACCGCTCAAATTTTTCCTAAAAAAGATAATATTGGAATTGAATTATTTAGCAACAATAGTAAAACCAAATTTTCTAACATTAAGTTTTGGGAATTGAAAAGTGCTTGGAAATAAATTTTTTAAAAAAAATTATGGCTTTCAACTTAAATAGCTTTGAGAGATTAAAATAAAAACCATGAAAAAAATATTAAAATTTTGCGTCGTTCTTCAACTTTCAATCTTCAACCTTCAACCTTGCGCTGCCCAAGACCCTTGGAAAATTACTGCCAATAAAATAGACCCCAATAATTATTATGGTGTAACTGTAGCCAACGGAATGCTAGGCGTAGTAAGCAGTGCCGAGCCTTTTAAGGTGAAAGATGTTGTGCTTGCAGGGGCGTATGATTTGTATGGTCGTGGCAGAGTAGGCAATTTTTTAAAGAGTTTTAACCTACTAAATATGTATATGGATATTGATGGCAGAAGGCTTGGTGCAGCTGATGCAACCAACATGGTGCAAAGTATCGATATGCAAAATGCAGCTTTTACTACATCGTTTGATTATGGCGATAAAGCAACTGTAAGCTATACGTATTATGCATTGCGTCAATTGCCTTACACCGTTTTGATGAATGTAACGGTAACTGCAAAAAAAGACATCAACATTAATGCAGCAAGTGTAATGGAAGCACCTGATGCATTAAAAAATGTAGAAAATTATTACAACGAAATAGATAGGCCGCATGTGGTAATTAGTTTGTTGACTAGCCAAGCAAAAAGCCCAACAGGAAAATTAACCATGTGTGCAAGCAATAGTTTTTTATTTACAGAGGCGCATGGCAATGAGCCACGAGTGATACACGAAATGTGGGACAACAATATGCACTTGATGAAGTTTGGGAAAAAATTAACTGCAGGTACGAGTTATACTTTTTCTATTGCAGGAAGTTCAATTACATCTGCTCATCATGCAGACCCATTAAACGAAGCAGAGCGTTTAACCATTTATGCAAAATTAGAAGGCGCAAAAAGATTGGTAGAGTTTCATCAAAAAGCATGGAAGGATTTATGGACAAGTGATATTGTAATTGAAGGTGATGCGCAAGCGCAACAAGATGTACATAGTATGCTATATCATTTGTATTCATTCACAAGAGAAGGTACGGCTTTAAGCCCTTCACCAATGGGTTTGAGCGGATTGGGTTATAATGGCCATGTGTTTTGGGATACCGAATTATGGATGTATCCGGGTTTGTTGGTGTTGCATCCGGAGATTGCAAAGAGCATGGTAGAATATCGTTTTCAAAGATTAGAAGCTGCTAAAAGAAATGCATTTAGTGTAGGTTATAAAGGTGCAAAATTTCCTTGGGAGAGTGCAGAAACAGGTGTGGAAGAAACACCTGTGTGGGCATTGAGTGGCCCGTTTGAACAGCATATTACAGCATGTGTTGGTATTGCTGCATGGAATTATTATTGTGTAACGCAAGACAAAGAATGGCTAAAAGAAAAAGGTTGGCCAATATTAAAAGAGACAGCAAACTTTTGGGCAAGCAGAGTAGAAAGAAATGGTGTAAATAAATTTGAAATAAAAAATGTAGTTGCAGCCGATGAGTGGGCAGAGAATGTAGATAACAATGCATTTACCAACGCTGCTGCAAAAACAAATTTGCAATATGCAAATATGGCTGCACAAATATTAGGCATAACAAAAAATGCGGATTGGGAATTGGTGGCCAATAATATTCCTTTTACAAAAATGGCTAATGGTGTTACAGCTGAACATGATACATACAAAGGTGAAGGCATAAAACAAGCCGATGTAAATTTATTGGCTTATCCGCTAAAACAAATTACCGATGCTGCACAAATAAAAAAAGATCTTGATTTTTATAGCACAAAAATCCCAAATGAAGGAACACCCGCAATGACCCAAGCTATTTTCGCATTATTATATTCACGCCTTGGAGATGCACAAAAAGCCGACTATTGGTTTAAAGATGCGTATCGTCCAAATTTGAATCCTCCATTTAGAGTAATAGCCGAAACCAAGGGCGGCACCAATCCTTATTTTGCTACAGGTGCAGGTGGAGTTATCCAAGCCATATTGATGGGTTTTGGAGGCTTAGATATAACAGCAACAGGCTTGCAACAAATAAAAAGCACACTGCCTAGTGGTTGGAAAAGCCTTACTATAAAAGGCGTTGGAAAAGATAAGAAGACGTATGTGGTAAAATAAGAGAAATTATTAGTAGCTATAACTATATTTTTTATACAGCTTATAGCTACTAATAATTAAAATATTTCAAACGAAATAAAAAACTATAAATAAGTATAATTATTAGTAGCTATAACGAGGTTTTTTATAATACTTACAGCTACTAATAATTTTAAAATTGAGCATTTAAAGGCTTTTTCTTATATATTTGCATCAATAAATACTTTTTATGAGTGAACTTATTGGAAGACATTATGAAATAGATTGCTTAAATGAATACACAACATCGCCATCTTCAGAATTCATTGTAGTGTATGGAAGACGACGTGTTGGCAAAACATTTTTGATAAGAGAAACCTTTCAAAATGATTTCCACTTTTATATAACAGGCAAGCCAAACTCCACAACAGAATTACAATTACAAAATTTTGTAACGGTTTTTAAAAAGTACAGCCCAAAGAAAAAATTTAATACTCCTACAAATTGGCATGATGCATTTCAATTGCTTATTGAATATCTTGAAAAATTAAAAGTTAAACAAAAACTAGTATTTATAGATGAGTTGCCTTGGTTTGATACGCACAAATCAGATTTCTTAAGTTCATTTGAGCATTTTTGGAATCATTGGGCTTCTGCACGCAAAGACATAAAACTAATAATTTGCGGTTCTGCCGCATCATGGATAATAGATAAAATAATTAATAACACAGGAGGCTTGCATAATAGAGTTACACAGAAAATAAAATTATTCCCACTAACACTACAAGAAACAGAGTTGTTTCTACAAACAAAAAAAATACATTGGAATAAGTATCAAATAATAGAAACCTATATGGCTATGGGTGGGATTCCTTTTTACCTCAATGCAATAAAGCGTGGTAAAAGTGCTACACAGAATATTGATGATTTATTTTTTAAAGAAGGAGGATTATTAAAGAATGAGTTTGCTAATTTATATGCTTCGCTATTCAGATTTCCTGAAAATTATATAGCAGTTGTAAGAGCAATTAGCAAAAAAACAAAAGGCTTAACAAGGGAGGAAATAGTAGCAACTGCAAAACTTTCGAATGGAGGTACTATAACAAAAATATTGACTAGTTTGGAAGAATGTGGTTTTATTAGAAAATACATACCTTTTGAAAAACTAGAAAGGGAAGCTGTATATCAGTTGATAGATTTTTACACCCTATTTTATTTCAATTTTATTTTTAACAAAGATGTATCCAAAGATAATTATTGGGCAATAACATCAAAAACACAACAATACAGAGCATGGAGTGGTTATGCATTTGAGCAAGTATGCAGTATGCACTTGCCACAAATAAAAAAAGAGTTAGGCATATCAGGTATTATGTCAAACGCAGCTAGTTGGCGCAATAAAAATGCACAAATAGATTTGTTGATAGATAGAAACGACCAAGTCATTAATATTTGTGAAATGAAATTTTCTATAAATGCATTTACAATAGATAAAAAATATGCAGATAACCTTCGTAATAAAATTGGCAGTTTTATAGCACAAACCAAAACTAAAAAATCTGTTATGCTAACCATGGTAACTACTTATGGTATAACCGATAATGCATATGCATCGCAATTGGTGGATAAAAGTATAACAATGGAAGCTTTATTTGTCAAATAAAAAACAAAACTGGATCAAGGTTATTTTTTTGTTAGAAATATACAAAAAACCCTATATTCGTACTCATTTGAAAAAAGTATTTTCCATATTAATATTATTTGTGCTGCTGTTTAATGTATTCGGCTACCGCATGGTATTTTCTTATTTGGA
>JAYTLA010000131.1:0-1337 GCA_043729825.1 Ferruginibacter sp. | reverse complement strand
ATTTTCGTTCACTTCGGTGACTTTTTATGCTGATGCTAACGGTGATGGCGTGGCAGACAGTACCACCCCAATTACCAGCACAACGGCGTTAGCGCCTGGTGCAGTTTTCCGCTTTGTAGCTGTGGGCAATGTGCCAACGACCGCAACAAGCGGGCAAACAGATGCATTGGTGATTACTGCAACCTCTGCGTTTATAGAATCACCTGATGTTGTGGTTTCGGCCTTTGTAACTGATACAACGACTATCACTGCCAATGCCGTGATTAACGTAAATAAATCAATGAGTGCAATTTCAGGTGCTTCTCCAAGTGCTGGTTACACAGTGACTTTAAACTACAGCAACACTGGTAATACGGCAGCAAGCGCAGTGACTTTATCGGATGCGCTTCCAGCTGGAATGACTTATGTTGCAGGCTCTGGTCGCTGGAGTGTAACAGGCGCGGCAACTCCGCTAACTGATGCTACGGCCGATTTGCAAGGTGCTGGCCCGACTATTAACTACAGTAAATCGGGCGTTTTACCAGCCACTGAAACAGTTTCAGCTATCATTAACACAGTTGCTGCTGGTCAATCAGGCACGGTAACTTTCCAAGTAAATATTGCGAGTGGTTTACCTGCGGGCGTGTTGAACAACACGGCGACTTATGCGTATAACGATAGCGTAGCTGCGATTGCAGCGGTAAATACCAATACTTTTGTATTTACGGTTAATCAAACCGCCAGCGCTACATTTACTGGCCAAACCGTTGCTAGCGCAACCCAAGGCAGTACAGTAAGCTTTAATAACACTTTAACTAACACTGGCAACACGGCTGATAGTTTTGATATTACCGTGGGTACTGGCTTTCCTGCAGGTAGCTCTTTTACGCTGTATAAATCAGATGGTGTAACGCCATTAGTAGATACCAACGGCAACAGCACGCCAGATACTGGCTTGGTTGCGGCAGGAGCTACTTATACAGTGGTATTAAAAGTGACATTGCCAGCAGGCGCTACAGGCGGTCCTTACAGCGTTAGCAAAACAGCAACGTCTAAATTTGACCCAACCAAAACAGCGGTTGCAACAGATACATTGACAGGTATTACTGCTAGCACGGTCGATTTAACCAATGGCGGTGTACTAGGTGCGGGTCCTGGTACAGCTGCAATTATTACCACCAATAGTACCAACCCAGGTACAACCACACGTTTTACCTTGAATGCTAATAATGGTGGCGCTACTGGTGACACTTACAACCTAGCAGTGACCTCAGTTTTACCAGCGGGCTGGACAGTGGTGTTCCGCGACACAGCAGGTGTGGTTAACTTAACGCCAGGCACTGGCACGGTGGTTACTA
>JAYTLA010000130.1:0-30211 GCA_043729825.1 Ferruginibacter sp. | reverse complement strand
CATTTTTTATTTACAAATTGCTGTACTGCATATAATCTAAATAGCTATCGCCTCTTTCTAAAAAGTTTTTTTACAAAGCCTACAAATCCAAATAAATTTTTGTAACCTGGCAATCCTCCTTCTGCTGTATAATAACTTCCTGCCTCACTACCATATCCGTATCCATAACCATAGCCATACCCATATCCATACCCATACCCATTACCATATCCACCAAAGCCATAATTTAAGAATGATGCGCCCCTTGGCTTTACACCATTAAATACCACACTCATGTTGGTAAATTTTTTCTCTCTATTCAGGCTATCCAATAGTTTTAAAAATACAGAAGGGGTTACACCATGCCTTACCACATAAATAGTAATGGCTGCATAAATATTAAGCAATTGAGAATCTGTTACCGGTCCTATTGGTGCTGAGTCAATTATTAAATAATCAAATCTTTTTTTAAGTTCGATGATCATTTCTGCAAACTCAGGTCTTCCAATAAGCTCTGTGGGGTTAGGTGGTATTGGGCCTGCTGTTACCAAAAACAAATTGTTGTGGCCTGTTGGTTTTATAATTTCATCTAAAGTAGATTTTCCTATTAAAAATCCTGAAATTCCAGGGTCTCTTAGTACGCCAAGTTCTTTACTCAATTTAGGCTTTCTTAAATCCATTTCTAGCAACGCTACTTTTTTGCCAGTTAGTGTTAAACTCAATGCAAGGTTGGTAGCAATAAAACTTTTCCCTTCGCCAGATACACTAGAGGTTACTAATATAGTTTTATTTTTTTCGCCAAGCCCCATAAAGCCTAGGTTTGTCCTGAGTGCCCTAAATTGTTCGGCAACTACAGTACGTTTCCCTTCTGTAATGGCAATATGACTTTTGTCGGGGGTTTGTATTATTTCGCCAATTACAGGCACTTTAGTTTTATTTTCTATTTCAGATCTAAACAATATTTTACTACTCAATGGTTCATTCAATTGCACAAAAAGTAAGAAGCCTAATAAGCCACATAATAAACCAACCAGATAATAATTTTTTGGTATAGGGCTTATTGGTCCAAAAGAATATCCATTTTCCAACACTCTAAGATCTGGAGTAGTTGATGCTGATGAAATAGCAGTTTCTTCTCTTTTGTTTAATAAAAAAGTGTAAATATTGTTTTTAATTGCTTGCTGCCTACTTATGGCCAACAAAGCTCTTTCTTTACCCGGTAGTTGAGCTAATAAACTACTATTCTTCGCAATATTTGCATTAATACTATTTAGTTGTAATTCATAAGCGCTTCTAATATTATTTATATTTTCTTTGATATCATTTTTTGTACGATTTACTTTTTCTTGTGCAAGTATTACTTCTTCACTTTTATCTCCAGCAGTAGCTCTTACTCTATCCAAATCAAATTCTGATTTGTATAAATCTTGTAATAATCCAGATAAAATAGGATCATTTACCATTTGCAAAGATGGTACAGTACCTGGCCTTCTACCTTTACTTGTTACATAACTCTGCAAGCCAGATAAACCATCAAGTTGCAAATCGATACTGGTCTTTTTTTGGTCATATTCTTTTACAATTTGTGCATATTGAGTTCCTTGAGCAGATAAGTCTGTAATGCCCTCTCTTGCACGTAATCCAGCTTCATTTCTTTCTACGCTATCCAACTCTGCAGTTACTTTTGTTAGTCTATCATCTACAAATTTTAAAGTTCGCTCAGCAATTTGATTTTTATCTTTTATACCAGCAATATTATACACTTCAAAAAGTTTATTTAAAATTTTTATACCTTTTTCTGGTACAGGTGTTTTTATATTTAAATCTATAACTGTAGAAGAAAAAGACATGGGCGACGCTCCAAGGCTACCAATAATTCCGCCAGCTGCGGATGCAGGATCGCTAAAAATAACAAAGTAATTTTTTCCAATGGCTGTTTTGGTATAATCATTATTTACAATAATTCTATAATCAGTACCAGCTACATTTACAATATCGGTAAAATTATATGTTCGATTGCCAAGTTTTATTGTACTATTTTTCCAGTCTATGGCAAGCAATATTTTACCCCCTCCATTTATACTCGAATCTTTATTTATTGCTTGAAAGTATAATGGAGCATTGCTCCCATATAATTCTTCTAACTGCACTTTTCCTTTATTGTAAACAGATGTATATAAATCTAACTGCTTTACTACTTCTTGCATTAGAGATGCAGACTTAAGAACCAATATTTCATTCTCTACAATTTTCTTTTCGCTAAAAATATTTAAGGCATCTAATACTTTACTATCGCCTCCGCCTTTTTGTGGATCTTTTAATAATACTTTTGCAGCCGCTACATATATTTTTGTTTGCGCACGCAAATAAATAAAAGCAACAGAAAGTGATATAGCAGTAAGTATAACCAACAGCGGCCAAAAAGGCAAATAACGATGTACAATTTGTACAAGTATATTAGATTGTGGTTTATCTTCAAAAAATTGATCTTCACTCATGCACGTAGTAAATTTATTTTACAATTTGACTTATGATAATTACAAAAAGCGATACACCAGATGCTACTAACGATAATGTATTCTGCAATTTTTGACGTTTTTCGGTCTTCACAAATTTTTCTGTATCTGCTGCCACTAATATAATATCATTGGGTTTTACATAATACCACGAAGATGAAAAAATTGAGTGATCTTCTAAATTAATGTGCTTTATTTGTTTCTCATTTCCATTTTCTCTTATGATGGTAATGTTATTTCTTTTCCCATTGGGTGTTACATCGCCACTTAACACCAAGGCATCAATTATAGATATTTGCTCTTCGGGCAAATTTAATACTTGTGGAGTTGCCACTTCTCCAAGCAATGTTATTTTATGGTTTAAAAAGTTTACTTGCACTATGGGGTCTTTCAAATAAGGCAATAAACTTGTTTCTATTTTTTTGGAAAGTTCTCTTCTCGTATATCCTTCTACTTTGAAAGCACCTAACCTATGCAACAATACTGTACCATCTTGCTGTACAGTATAGCCTCCAGCACTTGTAGCATTTCCAGCCCCTGCCCCTGCTGATGTTACCGCATTAAAAAAGGCATCTTCTGTAGGGCTCATGCTACTTACATTTATAGAAAGCCTATCTCCTTTAATAATTTTTAACTCAAAATCGTTTGTAATAAAGTTTTTTAAAGTAGTATCTTTTTGTAGGGTTTTAAAGTAAGCTGATTGTTGAGTAACCTTACATGAACTTAGTAAAAAAAGGATGGTTACAAATGCAATTGTAGGTATATACCAAATACCAAATGTGCTCCGTAAGCTTAAGTAGTTATTTTTCATTATGATATAATATACAGGCCAAATTATTTACGCTCCTGCTTCATTTAAGTTATTTGACAAAAATCGTGAAAAAAATTGATTAAACCGAGCCCTAAATTAATTCTTTTATCAAACTACAAATACGATTGCCCGTTAAAAAAAAATGTACAAAAAAAATGCTTCTTTAACAATGAAGTAAATTTCTCAAAAACAAATCCTAATTCATATTAAATATGACGATTATTCACTAAAAAAGTCGCTCACTTTGGAGCGACTTTTTTATCAATTTTCTAAAATTAATATTTCACTATTCGTCTATTTTTTGTTTCTCCCATTGAATTTGCTGCTGTAATAACATAAGAGCCTGCACCATAATTTGCTAAACTTAGTTTTATTACATTATTACCTGCAATTGCTGTTATGTACTTAACTTCAATAATCTTACCTTCCAAATCGGTTACTACTAGGCTTATTTTACCATCTTTAGCACATGTTAAAGTCAATACTGCATTATCTTTTACCGGGTTTGGTACTACACTAATCAATTCAAAACCGTTTTCTTTATTTAACAAAACTACAATTGTACTATACCGATAAGTTCCATCAGCAGTAGTTACTTTTAAACGATAATAATTTACTCCAGTTAATGGAGTAAAATCTACATAATTAAATGCTTGTAAACAGCGAACGTCATCAGCTATTTGCTTAAATATAGGAGCAAAATTTAACCCATCTGCGCTACGCTCAAGGGTAAGTGTTAAAGTTTCACCAGCTGAGCAAGAAACTTTCCAATCTATTACATGGCTGTTGCCTTGTTTTGCACCTTTTACATATTGAATACCAACTGGCAAAACTGAACTTGGTCCCACACCTGTAGCATAACCACCACCACTAAAACTCGCAATACCATTAAATTGTGCATACAAAACGCCATTAATGGTTGCAGCCCCAATATTTACATCTGTAAGAGCAATAGCATTTATCACTCCATTATTGTTTACATGCACTGCATCTCCAGCAAATGCACCAGTTGCAGTTTTAAACCATTTGGGTCCTTCCAAAGCACTGCCAGTATTGGCGGTTTGGTAATTTATGGCTGCAGCCTCAGTAGCCGCTTTTTCAACAGCATCGTAAAAGAAACGAACATTTACTCCTGTAGTAGGTTGTACGCCTACTACATCTATATTCCAATATCTTTTCATGGTAAATGTACCTGTGGCAGTATTACCAGCACCAGCTGTGGCTGCAAAATCTGAAGCATCTAATGTTAAAGTAGCCGTAGCCGCTGCTTTACTGGCACTGTTTGTTCCCCACTCTACTGCCAATACATTTTTATTAGATGCGTCTGTATAATATGTCCATCCAAGGTCTTCACAATTTGCTGTAAGTGGATATGTGGCCGCACTAGTTTCTAATGCAATATTTCTGGCAATACGTGTATTGGTTATTTTAGTAGTATCGTTTGCTTTTTCTACATCGCCTGCAAGATTTACAAAAACGGTATCGTTGTTTACGCCAGCATTACTAAAATTTACATTGGGAAAACTTATTATTTCAATAGCGCCGCTTGCAATATTAGTTGTATTAGCTACTGCAATTGTTTGAGGATTTGCTCCAGTAATTTTTAAGGTAACAGACGCAGCTCCTATTGATATTACATTCGATCCTACATTTGACAATACTGCAGTTACCGTTTCGCTAGTGCTTACGCAAGTATTGCCCGATGGAATAATGATGTTACTTACATTGGCATCTATTGGCAATTGTAATTTAGGTTCTATCATAAACCTAAAAGAGTTTAGGGTAGCAAAATCTGTCCATGTTGGAAAACCTGGCGCATTCAAAAAGTAAATAGTATTTGTTCGTAGAGGAGCTTCTATTTGGTAAGCAAAATTTACAATCACATTGCCCGTTTGCCTTACGCCAACAAAAAAGTTACCAGCCAATAATGGTACCGATGGTGTTAGCGGAATAACATTTATGCCAATAGCCGTAGTTAAAGAAGCAGTCTCAAACAATAATGACCCAGGTGTTCCACCTACACCTGTAGCATCCCAAATGCCAATTTTATAAGGTTGCCCACTTGCTAAAAAATTTACTGTAACCTGCGATATAGATGTTGCAACAGAGGTATTAAACTTAGCAGCCATATCTCCAGGGCTGGCAAAACCAGTACTACCTCCAGCAGTGCTTCCATAAGCTAGGGTCCATGTATTTACATTTACATTTTGTGTTACTGCCTTTGCATTATTACTGTTATCATCATCAGCAGGTATGGTTACACTTATATTATCGTTGCCCACAATGGTAGGCGTATAAGCTGCAAATACTACAGTAGCACTTGCACCAGGTGCCAATGATGCAATGGTTTGTATATCTGTAAAACTATTTACACCAGTTACATTTAAGGTTACTGGTATTGAAGTTAATGTATTGCTACCATTATTAAAAATATTGGCCGATACATTGTGTGGCGTACTATTGGGTATTGGCAATTTGCCTAGAGTATATACCTGCGCTACACTTGCGTCATTTGCAAATTCGTGCTTCAAACGTATTTGTGCCCTAAAAGCAGAAACACTTAATATTGTAGCAGCCGATAAAGCTGTAGTATTATTATATCTTCTACATGAGTTTACAGCAGCGCCAGTATTATTACCATTGGCAGTACGCCAACTAAAACTAGCATGCCCCAAATTATCTGTTCTTTCTAATAATATTTGCAAATTGTTTCCTGTGGTTCTTATAAATGGAGTAGTAAGTGCAAATTCTGTCCACCCCGCCGATGGGGTAACAATAGTACCCGAAAAAACTAGTGTGTATCCTGCGGTTGTATATGTGCCAGTAGTAAAAGTAGTAGTACCCAATGGCACATCTTTCATATAAATATTTACATTACTAAATGTAGTAGCGGCGCCTATTGCACTAGCATTTACAGCCATTTTATTAATAGCAGTACCTGCATTAATAAAATTAGTAGCACCAATTTCTGTTTCGGTATAAATACTTTCGTTGGCCACATAAAGATTTGTGCCTAATGTGGCAGTAGTCGATGTTGCTGGATTTGCACTAATTTCTACCGTCTGGCAAAATGAAATAAACCCAACAAAAAGAATAGTTAAAAGAAGTAATATTTTTTTCATAGTAAAATTTTTAATCAAAACAAGAAGTACAATTCTGATAGCATGAATGATAGTTGGATATTTAATTTTTATTTTGAAATGCGAAGCTTAAACCTTCATTCATTTCATTTTATACAACGAAGGTATGATAAAATAAAAGTGAGCGTTGTGAATATCTTAAATTTTATTGTTAAAATATTTTAACGTTAAAAGCCATAATAAATAATAAAAAACACACTAGCAGAAATGAGGCGATTGCTTTTGAGTGTTTGCTTTCTGCAAGTGTGAGCTTGCGTGAGAAGACCTCTCAAAGAATTCTAAAATACAAATGTGTATTTACTCATTAATGAAATAGACTTACAAAAAGAGATGATATCTTTTTACATAAAGTGATGACATGTTTTAAAAAGCTGTCATCTCTAACCCAACTGCTTTCCCTTAAACCGCCGCCTTTGTTCGTGTTCCACCACAACTGTTCTTAAGATTATATAATTTATTTTACATGCCGCTCCTACGGAGCTCTACTGCTAACTTTTAATACTTTTCTACTGGTATGTCGCTCCTATGGAGCTATTACTTGAAAGTATTTAAGTAAAAACTAGTAATAAAATGTAATCAAAGCTCCGTAGAAGCAATATGTTTTTTTCTTCCAAACAGGTGTGGTCTCCTACGAACCATTCATTTCATTCAAACTTTGCGTGTAGCTCAACAACATAAAAAAAGACAACCCATCAAAGTTGTCTTTTAAAAATATTAAAATAAAATCAGTTTATAAAATACTAGAAACCGCTGCTTGTTTTCTATAATCATATGTTTTCTTTGCAGCTATTGCAATTACAGCCACTACCAACAAAACCACTCCACTATCTATAGGGCAAGGGTCATCAGGATCTGTACATGGATCTATCGGCTGCGCAGATGCCAAAAAAGGCATTGCGATAAAAAGAAATATAAATGCCAGAGAAAAAAAAGAGTGTTTTAAAATTTTCATGTTTGTATTATACTTAAAAAAAACAAAATTAAGGTATGTTTATTGAATACACCCTATATTAAAACTAAATAAATGCAAAAAAATTGTGTGGAAGCCAACAAATTAAGAAGCGGAAACATATGTTCCCGCTTCTTGCAATAAGATTTAATTTAATATCACCACTTTTACATGTTCTGTACCGTCAGATGAACTTATCAACAATTCATAATTACCAGCCGCTAATTGCTTATTTACAAGCATCGTTTTTACTTCATTGTTGTTGTTTACAGATACTTTCTCCGTCTGTATAGTTGTACCGTCTGTACCTATTAATCGTAAAGTATATCTACCTATTTTATTTACAAATTTAACATTTACAATTCTATCAGTAATAGGATTAGGATACACAGAAATTGATGGCTCAAGCTTAGGCTCTTGCAAAGCACCAACCATGGCTACTGCAGTATATTTCACCGAACCTCCAGTTAAATTTACTTTTACACGATACCAATTATTTGCTTTAGTAGCTGCCACATCTTGTTTAGTGTAAGCAGGGTTGCTACCATTATTTGCTGAAGGCAATTGCGTATTTAACTGCGTAAAATTAATGCCGTCATTGCTATGCTCCAATGTATAATTGATAACGCCTACTTCGTTTTGTGTTCCCCAATTTACATTTACCGTTTTATCTGCATTTCGTACTGCACTTATCGTTGTAAAGTTTACCGAAGCGCCTTGTTTAAATACAATTACAAATCTATCAGCCGCTTTACTAGCCGCATCGGCGGTAATAGCAAAAGGTACGTTAGTCACATTTGTTAAACTCACAGGCGTTTCTGTACCTAAAAAATTATCTTTCATAAACGCTTCCAAGCCATTAAAATTTAATACCGATGGGTCAAATTCAAAACGATAATTGGTTTCTCTTGTGCCAGTTAAATTTAAGAAAATAGAATCGGTTGCAACAGGGTTTTGTCTTCTATCTGCTACCAACATTTTACCATTATTTCTTATAGCCAAATTATCGGCAGTGTTAAATACTTTGCGTACATCATTATTATCAATATTGTTGCTATACGTGCTTTCAAAATTTATGATACCACCATCTGCCAGATAATTAGTTCCTGTAGCATCTTTAGTATACAAATTAATTTCTAAGGTAGGTTTTGTAACACCTGCACGACTCACATTGGCACTACCATTTGCTTTATCAATTTCTCTTATGGTAATAGACCCTGGGAATAATAATGGATCGTTATTTTGAATAAAGAAACCTTCGCCACTTTCTATATAGTTCCTTATTTTAACACCTAAGCCATTTAAGCTATACACACCAAAACCATCATTTACATACGTTTCATATATACCTAAATTATTACCGCCTAAACCATTTGGATTCCAAACGAAAAATGCATCTGCAATATTATTTTTCGAAACACTGCTAAACAAAATACGACTTGGGTAAGGGTTACCTATAGATAAGTATTTAAGATTATTCACATTATACGTTTGATCTCCTGTAATAACCTGCCCTTTTATGCGAAGCGTTGTTGGCACTGCTGTACCGCCTACTGCTACCGTTCTATCTCCTCTTACAAATACAAAATAGCCATCTTTCTTTGCAATAGGCACACTCGTATTGTTTACAAAAATAAATGCATCGTTTGGCATATCATAATACTTCATTGAGCCAGCAAGCGTTGTTTGATCTATCCCAACATAAGAAGCCGGACCAGTAATTTGTGTACCAAAACCAACAGTAAGTGGACCTCCTTCTTGCCACGAATTAAATATACTTGGAGAACCTGTTGCTTGCACAGGAGCTGCTAAGAAACGCCATGCTCTTTTTGCAAACAAATAACGTTGTATACTTACATTGCCAGTAATGGTATTGCCAGAATTTACGCCATTATTGGTAATATCATTTAATGCTGCTGTACCTGCCAAATTAGAAATAAGGGTAAGATTATTATTGGTAGTAAACACTACATTGCTTGCGCCATAAGATACATTGCCTGTTACCGCCAATGCCGACGATAACGAAGTGCTATTGCTCAATTTTAGATTTTTTATTGTTCCTGTTGAGAAACTTGTACCTGCCAATGTTTGTGCAGCTGCACCTGCTAAATTGATGGTACCATCAGTAGCAATCACATTACCAACACTTGTAAGCGCACCATACAAATTAAGAATGCCTACACCACTTATAGTAAGTGTAGCACCTGCAGCTACAGTTATATTATTTACAGAGCCAGCCCCAGTGGCATTTATGATAGGATTATTAGGCGTGCCAGCTGGTATTGTTACATTGCTTGCAGAGGTTGGTATGCCACCACAAAGCCAGTTAGCTGCATTGTTCCAATCACTACTTACTGTACCACTCCATGATCCGTTTGAAATAATGACATTAGATGTACCTGTTCTTGTACAACCACCCGTTGTTGCTGTGGCTGTATATAACGTGGTTACCAAAGGGGATGCATAAACTGTAGCTGTTGGAGTACCAGTATAAGGTACGGTAGCTAAAGGATCGGTATATAAACCAGCAATAGGCGTCCATACAATATTTGGGTTAACAGTTTTATTGCCATTCAATTTAAAATCGGGGCGTTTGCTATAAGAAAAACTAACCGTAGTAGCAGTTGCCGCGGCAGCAGAAGTTATTAGATCAGCTCTATAAACAATGGTACTTTGATAAGTAGTTGGCGTGTTATATTGTATAACCACATCTGAAGCGGTGCCAAAAATATTATTTGAGAACGTAGTTTCCAAAATAATATTATTTGTCCCATCCCAGGTAAATGGAGCAGAAAAAGTTTGTGTGTTTGAATAACCAACTACAGGGGTAAAGGTCGTCGGTGCCAATACTTGTGTGAGCCCAGTTTGGAAAGTTGTAAGTGTTGTTAATGCGGTAGTGCCAATACTCACTTGGAAGTCGGTAAGTGCCGTTATTGAACCGCCCCAATTACTACCCAATGACACTACAGGAAATTGTACACTTGTAAACTGATAACCGGCTGAATAACCAGCTGCCGTTAATTCGGAAGCCCTAACAAGCATTTGCATGCGCTGACCGCCATAATAAGTGCTATAAGGCGCAGGATAACCTGTGCTTGATACTGAAGCTGCATTTTGTGTTATTCCAGTACCAAAATCATATGTAGGCGACACAGAGCTTACTGCTCCACTTGCGGTTAATAATTGTGCTGCACTACCTGCACATACTGTCGCAGTTGTAGCTGGGGTTACTGTTAATGCACTAGGCGTAGGTGTAGTTGTAACTGTTACGTCTATAGAATTAGCACAGCCAGATACTGTATTAAGTGCATCTAAAGTATAAGTAGTAGAGCTTGCCGTTGGAGATAGGGTTACCACACTACCTGTTGGTGTGCCACTTGCTGCAAATACACCACCACTCCATGTATAACTATTATAGTTACCTACCGTAGCTGGCGTTACCGTTACTATGCTCGATGAACCTGTGCAAATAATATCGCTTGTTTTATTTACGGTAAGAGGAGGAGCTGGAGTAACAGTTGCTGTTACAGCAGTTCTTGGGCTTTCGCAAGGTACAGAAGTAGAAAATTGCCAATTGTACATACCCATAAAATATGTTTGATCAAATCCATTACTATTTATACTAGCAACTGCAGCTGCATAAGGATAAACAGCACCAGATGTATTTCTGGAAACCCCTCCAGATGGTAAAGTTGTATATAATGCATACGCACCTGGTGTAGCAATTAAATACCCAATTGGTATGGTTTGCGCAGTTGCGCCTCCCGAAACAGTAGTGGTATAATTTATGGTTAATAATAATGGACCAGTTGAACCCGTACCACTTCTAACCTGAATTACGCCTGCTACTCCAGAATTTATTGGAAATATATCTACAGATTGTAAAGTAGTAGGAGCAAAAGTTTCAAAATTCACATCCCAATTTACGGTTTGTGTACCAATTACACCTCCTTGTGCAGTGGGGCTGGCTGGTCCGATAGCTACATTGCCTGTAGTAGTACCAGCGCTTGCACCTACATAATAAGTAGTATTTGTATTTATTATAGGTGTAGTAAATGTATTACCAGTACCCAAAGCAGTACCACCAGTTGCAGCAGCATACCAATTAAGGGTAGCACCAGCACCTGGTGTAGCACTTAGTAATACAGTACCGGTACCGCATCTTGTTCCATTTATTGGTGCTGTTACTTGTGGGTTGTTTACCGCTATCACCAATGGAGCAGGTGTAGTACAACTAGCGCCCAAAGTATTTTGCAGTACCACATTGTAACTTTCGTTTGCCGTTAATATAGGCGTTGTATAAGTTAAACCTGTAGCACCTGCAATATTGCCGCCTGTGTTTTGCCATTGTATGCTAGCACCAGTATAAGATGCCGCAGTAGCTGGAGTAATACTCAACGTAGTAGTACCGCTCACACATATAGATGGAGGCGCAGCTGCAACGGTAATAGCTGGTAAAATAGTTACTGATTTTGTACCACTAGTAGCACAAAGAGAGGTAGTATGTAGCGCATTAGCTGTTACCGTAGCGGTACCTGCTATAGAGCTTCTTAAATATACTCTATTAAAGTTAGTACCCGCCACATAAGGATTTGTTGTAGCAGCTGCATCAGTAAATAAACTACCACCAGTCACTGTCCAAGTTATATTATTAAAATCGCCTACATTGTAAGTAGCATCAAATTGTGTAATGCCGGCATTACAAGCTGCATATGGCAAAGTTGATGAAGTTGTATTTACAAGAGCAAATGTAGGTGCTGGTGTTAGCGTTGCAGTTACCAATGCTCGTGGAGCACCAGAACAAACTTCTACAGCACCTTCAAAAATCATATTTGGTCTATTTACAAAAGTGGTTATAGTTGTACCGCTATTTGTACCACACACGGCTAAATTATCCGCATATTTACTATATACAGAATTATACGAAGTTGGGGTATATTTTACCGTATTATTACTATTCCAACAACCTGTACATATTCCAGTAGGATCAGTTTCATGACAAATTTCTACCAATACATTACTCACACCATCCCAATTAAAAGGCGTTCCGCCAAAATAAAATGTATTTATACCCAATGTTTGAAGTGGTAATGTTGGAACCGAATAAACTGTAGTAAATGCGCCAGTAGGAGTACCATAAGCCCCAGTTAAGTTGGTATTACTGGTATGTGCCATTTTTATGGCATAATTAACTTGCTGATATGTATTTGGATTAGCCGTTACATCGAAACTTAAAGAAGTAATATTACCAGCTCTTAAACCAGCAGCAGTGAGTTCACTTGCACGTATTAAATAGTTTATTCTAGAATTTTCCCAAAGCCCAGTATAAGGTGTAATGCCACTTGTACTTGTAGCAGTAGCATCAGTACCTAAAGTGGCTGCTCCTGCACCTAAAATAGCAGCACCTACATAATAATTATAAACGGTGGTACTAGCACCAGTAGTTAAAAGCGGTGTAGTATAATTGTTGCCTACATTAATCAAATTACCGCCAGTTAAAGCATCGTACCAATAAAGCGAAGCACCTGCACTTGGCGTAGCACTAAGCAATACAGTACCATTACCACATCTAGTAGCATTTGTAACTGGTAATGGAGAAGGGTTAGCTACGGTAATAGTTATCTGCGGAGCAATACCACAAGAAACACCAGTACCATCTAGTACCAATAATTGGTAATATGTATTTTGGGTTAAAGCCGATCCTGGTGTATAGGTAACACCCGTAGCTCCTACAATATTTGTATACGGCCCTGCCAAGGCGGTGGTACTACTTTGCCACTGCAAACTACCCGCAGTATAACCAGCAGCAGGAGTAGCCGAAATAGTAGGCGTACCGCTTGCACAATAAGAAGTAGTAGGTGCTGCAATGCTAGATACTGCTTGTCGAGTATCTTTATAGTTTGCACCTGTATATGTTACGGTGTTTCCTACAGAGTTTGTAACAGAAATTGTCCAAGTAACCGTTGTATTTGTAGGGCTAGCAGCTGGTATTGTATAGGTATAAACACCTGCACCAGCAGGTGTCATTGCAATTGGACCAAATGCAGCTCCATTATTTCCGCTAATAGTAACTGCTGTAATTGTGCCACTTGGGGTAGTTGCAGTTATAGAGATATCTCTTGCTGTAGCCGAACAGAGATTGGTAATACCTGGTAAAGCAGTAGCAGGGCTTACTACAAAACTATTTAATGCAATAACTGGCGCAGGGCTCGAACCTGTAAATTCATCTGCTCCCATATCTGGTGCAGTACCTGTACTTAAATAACCTGCATTACCTTGGCGAATTTCGTTTTCAAAATCGTCTGTTATACCTGCAATATTTATAGCACTACTCTCCAATTGTGTAGGTACAGCTGCGTTAATTTTTAAGAAATTAGCATTGCCACAAGTAGTACTTAAAAATGTAGGGTTTTCAGTTATAGAACTTGCATCTCTTGTAGCTACTAAAATTTTATATGCCGCAAGCGTAACCTGAGGTGTAGTACCATCTGTATAAATGGTAGAGGCAAAGAAATCATTGTTATTAGATGTTGCTGCATAAGATGTAAGTAAATTTGAAGAACGTCTATGCGCTACCGCTAAGCCTGCACCAGTTACGCTAGATGCATTTACAAAAATATTATTATTAAGTGTAACGGTTGGAGTGGTAGAAACAGAAATTGCACTTGAGCCAAATAATGCACCAGTACTTGCGCCACTTAAGTAAACTGTGTTATAGTAAACATTAATAACATTCGTAGCTGTAGCATTAGTAATATTTATTCCAATAAGAGGATTAGCTAAGCTAGCAGATGATGGTGTACGTAAATCTGCAATACGATTATTTGAAATAGTATGAAGTGAACCAGTGGTAACATTAATGCCAGAAACTGTACCAGCAGCATTGTTTGATTCTAAATTGCATATTATATTCTTTGAAATGACACCAGTTGGAGCTCCAGAATTGATTCCTAAAACAGTAGAAGCACCAGTAGTGGTAAGTCCACTTATGGTATTACCAGATACAGTTGATGTTGAACCAGCTGTATTAATAAAAATTCCAGTAATTGCTCCTGTACTTGAAATGTTTGTAATGGTATTGCCACTAATTAAATTACCACTACCACCAGCACCTCCTCCTGATTGAGAAATAATACCTGTTACTAAATTGGTGCCTCCAGTAATATTACTTATGGTGTTTCCAATTAAATTATGGTTTACTGCGCCCCCATCTGCATTATTAATAGCAGTAAGTGTTGTAGCTCCAGTAATCGTTATGTTTGAGAAATTATTATTAGACCAATTTGAAGTAACAGTTGCTCCTGAAGTATTGCTACTTGTAATACCCACAACTGCACCTCCAGCTCCAGTTTTATTAAAAGTGCCAACGATAGCGTTTCCATTAATTGTTTGGCTTCCAGTTGCTGGCACAGCATAATTACTAGAAATAAATGTTACACCTCCTGTAGTGTTAAAGTTGAGATTCGTAAATGTATTACCATTTATTGTAGTATAGAGGTTTGTACTTGCATCAAGAATAAAAATTATAATGCCAGAGCCAGCAACAGTGTGCCCAAAAGTGCTAAAATTATTGTTATTTATATTTAAAGTACTTGTAGCACTTGCCGAAGCTGCTGGATAAATGATTCCGTTTATAGCACCAGCTGCCACTGCACTTTGCAAAGAAATGTTATTGTTATTTATAGTATTGGTAAATGTAATTGTAGGTGGTACAGTTGCTGCAGGTATTTGAATTCCATTTAATGTTCCAGCTGTGGTGCCACCAACAGAGCTAGTAATCGTATTGTACGAAATATTTACTGTTGTAGAGTTTCTAACTAAAATACCATTTACAGTTCCCGATACATTTATATACGCAGATATTGCATTTGTTGTACCAAAGTTTGTAATGATGTTTGCGGTTGCTAGACTTGCACCACCAATGTCAATTCCATTATTAAAATCTGCTGCAGCTAATGGGCCTACTACACAAATTCCTTGGTTAACATTTGAAATATTATTACCGTATATTTTTAACCCAGCATTAGAACCAGCAGTTGTAGTTGCCGAAGCTGCCGGAGTAATAACAGTAGAACTGTGCGTAGAGTTACTATAAATGCCCCATGTGTTTTGGTAGGTTCGGTTTAATGTGATTGTATTATTTTGAATCGTATTATTCTGTGCACCATTTGTTGTAATTGTAGTTGGATAAAACAAAGCTACGCCAAATTCTGTCATGTTATTGGTAGCAGCAGCAATAGTTGTATTTGCTGCATTTTCTACCATTACAAAATTTTGAATAGTAATAAAGTCAGCTCCAAGCAATTTAAAAATAGCATCTACAAGAATCCCAGAAGCTTGCGGTGTTGGTGCAGTAATGGTATTGCCACTACCTTCAAAAGTAATATTGTTAATAGATGAAGCTCCAGTAGGAATAGCAGTAATGGAATATCCTCCAAGTGGTGCTGTTTGTGGATTAGCAGGATCGAGGGTAATGATTACAGGCCCAGAAATAGTAGTTGTAGCATTTACCGCTATAATGGCTAAATCCAAGTTGGCATATGTAGCCGCCAAATTTGGAGTAGTATTGGTAGGGTTGGTTACCGTTACTTGTGCATTGGCACCAACAAAAAATAAAACCGATAAAAATAATAAGTAAATCTTCTTCATAATGTTTTGTTTGTTGATTATTTGTTTATAAAAAACACGTAATCGATATGTAGATTTTTGGGTAGTAAAGTTGTATTGTTTTTAGTGCTGTTGGTATTATACACAAATGCTGTATTTGCTTTAAAAAATACTGTTACACTATTTAAAATTTGAGAATAAGCAGCAGAAATGATGTTTACAAAAAGAGCTTTGCAAAAGCTATATGAATAAAATAAAAATGATAGCATGCACACCGCTACTCGTGCAAGGGCACGTAAGGCTTGAGCACACAATAAAATAATAGACACGTAAATTTTACGCATAACTTATAATTTTTTAAAATAAAATTGGATGAAACTACTACCGTTGGGGGGTTGCAGAACAAGCCATGGCTAACAGAGGATAAAACTTCGCAGTTTTTTTTGGAATTAATGTTCTAACATCAAGTCAAAACAGACCATGAAAATAAGGTAAAATACTCGATAATTCGGTTTTGAAGAGTGCAGATTAATAAATTGTGTATAAAAACTAACTACTTGTATTTTAATTAGTTCAAATGTATATTATTTACACTTTGTATTATACTGTTATACAGCGTTTATAAAATATAAGTTTAAACATAAGTCAATTTTTAATAAGTTGGCATACGTTGCAACCCTTTGCGGTCTTTCCTTAGCGTTAAGTCCCCTCTATCCTTAGAGCTAAGGCCCGTCTATCCCCTCTATCCTTAGAGTTAAGGCGAAGCCGTCTCTAAGGATTGCCAAATAAAAATGAGTATTTACTCATTAATAGGGTTCTTTGAAAAACTAAGTTTTATTTTTCAAAAAAAGTTTTTTTATTTTTTTTCGATTTTCCGTCTATCCTTAGAGTTAAGGCGAAGCCGTCTCTATGGATTGCCAAATAAAAATGAGTATTTACTCATTAATATTATAAATCACACAAAGTCTATTTTATAATAAAAAATACGTAGAGTTTTGCGCTGACTCTACGTATAGAAATGAATAAAAATTATAAAATTATACCCTTACCAATTCAACCAAACCTTTTCTAGTAGTTAAATAATCAATAGCACTACTATATCGATAATCTTCAGGATTCCATACCAATCCTGATCTTACAGGATTATAATGGGTGTAGGAAAGTTTAGATTCTAAAATTTCTATTGTATTACATTCAATAGGATGATTGTCTTGTTGCCAAAATTGAAAATCATTGTTTCTAGAATTATTTTCTCCTGCTTTTTTAAAAATCCAGAGCATCCAGTTTTTTCTACTTTCTTTGATATTTTCTTGTATTGCTTTTAAAATTGAAGTAGAAGTAAATTTTTTAAAATCTCTTAGAATATTTGATAAAGTATTTGTAGGTTTTGAAGAAATTATTAAATGAACATGGTTGGGCATTATACAAAAAGCATGCACATTTAAACCCTTTTTATTTATGCAATAATTTAAGCTGTCAATTACAATATCAGCATAATTACTTCTTGTAAAAACATCAATCCATTGAACAACAGAAAATGTTATAAAATGAATGGCATGTTGGTCTCTAATTTTATATCCGTCTATACCCATTTTCAAATTTATTAAAACCCAGTGAAAGAAACAGACAAAGTCTGTTTTATATTAAAAATCCGTAGAGCGCTTCGCTTAACTCTACGGATAGATGCGTTTTTGCAAATTATACCAATTATAAATTCATTCTAGTCCATTAAATGTGTCAGACACCTCTCTTGCAGTCCTTACAATATTGCAGTCTATAATAGGTGTCAGACACATACATTGGAGTCTTTAATATTTATAAATGGTATTATTTATTCAACAATTGCAACTTTTCTTGTTGTTTTTTCTCCACTTTCATTTATAATTATCAACTCATAATTTCCTGCGGCTGTATTTTTATTTAGCTCTATAATTTTTGTTTGCAAATAACTGGTTACATCTACCCTACCGTTGTATATGGCTTGCCCAATATTATTAAGTAAACGTAAGCTGTATAAGCCTTTTGGCTGATTGTTCATTTGCAAATAAATGGTTTTATTTATTACCGGATTTGGCGAAATTGTAATGTCAAATTCATTGTTTATTTTATCCACTTTTACAACATTACTATATGCAATACTTCCATTAAGCAATGTCATTTTTATTCTGTAATAATTATCTTTTTGCAATGGTTGTGCATCGTTATTTGTATAGCTTACCTCTGTGTTATTATTTTGCAGTGGGGCATTGTTTTTTATAGCTATAAAATCTATTCCGTTTGTGCTTCTTTCTATTAAATAATTGGCTACTTTATTTTCGTTGCTCACTTTCCAAAGTATTGCATTTGTTTTATTATTGTTGGTAAATGCATTTACATAAATAAACTTTGCAAGTGGTAGTGCTTGTTTAAATACAATCATAAATCTATCTGTAGCTCTGCTTGCTGCATCGGCAGTTATATCAACATGTATATTGGTTGTATTATCGAAACTTAATGGTGTTTCTGTTTGCAAAAATTTATCTATTAAAAATGCATCTACATTTGCATTGCTTAATGATGATGGTGCTATTTCGAAACGATATGGTGCCACTCTTGTACCAGTAAGTTGTAAGAAAATAGTATCGGTTGGTTGCAATTCATGTCGTCTTTCTACAACAAGTTTTGCGTTGCCATTTTTAATGAATAAATTATCTGCAGAGTTCAATATTTTTCTTACATCATTATTATCTATTACGTTGCTAAAAGTATTATCGAAGTTTAGTTTAATACCATCGGCTAGATACATACTTCCATTTACATCTTTAGCAAATAAGTTTATATCAAGTGTAGGCTCAGTTGCACCCCCACGTCCTTGTGTACTTGCGCCTCTACTTACTGTAGCACTGCCGCTGGCTTTATCCAATTCATGTATGGTAATAAAATCGTTTGTACCAGTATTGTTTTGTATAAAAACTGCTTCGCCGCTTTCTATAAAATTACGGGTAGTACCATCAAAAGGTACTCTTTCATAATTATTTGTGCCGCTATTCCATGAATATGTTTTGAAAGCACCTACATTGTATAAGCCTGCTGAAAATGGATCCCAAATAGTTATAGCATTTGTAATTCCGTTCTTTGTAATTTTTGATACTTCTATACGAGAAGCAAACGGATTACCGAACGATTGAAATTTGCCTGCGTCAACATTTATTGTTTGATTGCCAGTTCGTATTTTTCCTTTTATGCGAAGATTTGTAGTGCTAGTTACTCCGCCTACAGCCACTGCTCTATCGCCTCTTACAAATACATAATATCCTTGGGTGTTTGCAATAGGAATTGCTGTGTTTGCTACTTCAATATAGTTATCGTTTGGCATGTCATAACTTTTCATAGAACCTCTTTGTGTATTTGCATCTACCCCTGCCGCTCCTATTGCACCAGGTCCAGTTATCTGCGTACCATAACCAGTAGATGTAAGTGTACTTTGTACACCACCAGTTCCTTCTCTCCACGAATCAGTAATACTTGGTGAAGATGCAATATCTATAGGCGTGGCCAGAAAACGCCAAGATTTTATTAATGGTAAATAACGCTCTACTATAAAGCGGCCAGTGCCATAAGTGATATTTGTAGAAGCCGCTGTAGTACCTAAATCTACAAGATAAGATGTTCTGGAAGCTGCAGAGCGCATAATGATATCCCCTGTATTCAAAAATAATTTTGATGTAGATATTAAATTAAACTCATTTTGAACACCAAAACTAGCATCCACAGTTAAACCAGTAGCAGCGCTATTATTGTTGGTTAAGTTATAAAAATCATGAGGTATTGTGCCAGGAGCTGCATAATATTTTTGGGCTACAGCATTAGAAAATAATACCCTATTTCCATTTGCATCAAAAGTATGTGTACCTGCTCTATACAAATCGCCAAAAATCACCAGATTGCTTGCTGGGGCTGTTTTTACTCCAGTACCCGTAAGCGAGAGATTGTAATAATGAGCTGTGGCCGGTGCAGGGCTAGTAACTCCTATGTTTGTAATTTGTTGTCCTACACCCGTTGCTTTAGAATACTCAACAGTGCTTCCAGTTTGCAATATTACATTTTCAATATCGTTTCTAACAGATGTAGCTGTAACGCCAGCCCCCCCTGCAAATCCATGAACGTCGCCAGTTTTAAAAATACCGCCCGTTTCTACCGTTACCGTCTGTATGCCTGTAGGCCCCACAATTGCATTATCATTTATTTCGAAAACGCCAGTTGGTTTTACGGTAAAACTTCCTGTGCTTCTTAAAGTAATATTTGCATTTCCATTTCCAATTGCCGAGCCAGTAACTTCTATTTGATTGTACTCAATAGGATTAGAATTACCATCAGTACCTTTTATTGTTTCTAAACTACCAGGAACGTTTGCATAAAATTCCATCACGCCTCCTGTTAAAGCATAGGCAGTGGCAACACCTGTAAGTTCTGGCTGTGGATTTGTTCTATTTAAAAAACGCATTCTACCACCCGACATGGTTATACCTGCTGCGCCAGTAAAAGAAACTGCGCCGTTTGACGCATCTTTACAATCTACAACCACAGTGCCTGTAACCGAAAGATTATTATTGATAATTACATTGCTTGAAATGCCCTTATGATCTGTACCAAACGTATTTGAACCACTATACAAAATATTGTAATACGTATTGCCGCCGTTTAATATTTGAAAATAATTATTTGCGGTATTGCCGCCGAGTTCTATCGTACCGCCAACTAATGAATATGCAAAAGTAGCTCCGCTCAATCTTGGTATTTGCCCATCTCCACCAGGTGCAAGATTATTATAAGCTAAAGCGGCTGTAGCACTTCCTTTCATTACTTTATAATATGTACCAGCTGCCATATATAATGTACCGCCACTTTTTTCGCAGAATGCGGTTTCGGTTTCTATAACCTGCCCTTTGCGAATATCTAATTTACCACCAGTAGGGCTACAAGTAGTGGTGCTACTCATGCCATAAATACCAAGCGGATTTAGTTGAAGTGCATTTGTTGCTAAGTCGCAAATAATTACTTTTGCATTGCTAGATTCCAAGCCAATTCCAATGGCATCTCCGGTGCTTTGGCTTACTTTACCTGTGTACCAAAATGTTTCAATACTACTAATAACTCTATTTGAATTGGCAAAATTTTGAACATTGCCAATCGTAGTTCCGTAAGTTGTAGCATCAGATATTAATCCTCCTGCAGAAGTTATTTTTAATGTAGCAGCCGTAATAGAGACAAACCTACTTGTGCCCGCCGACGCAGCAGTTACCCTATTTACAAGTAAAGGGGTTGTGCCATCTGCAGCCCAATTAAAATCGAATGTAGCTCCAGCTTCTACGGTAAAATCTGCCGTTACAGATGTGAGTGAATTTAGATTTAAATTATTAGTAGATAATTGTACAACAGCTAATGATTTTACCGTGATAGGAACCGCAACTGCTGCAGGAAATACATTTAACAATTGAACAGCACCTGTGGTATTGTTTAAATTTAAGCCTGCTACTGTATTGGCGGTTGACTTATCACTTGTAAAACCTGTACAAGTATTTGCAACTGTAAAATTCCCTTTTACATTTACAAAACTATTTAAAGTAGGTGCCGTACTTGCACCATTTCGATGCATTTTCAACACATCATTACCAGCATATAAAAAACTACCATTTATGGTAAACTGGTGGCTAAAAGCATCTCCTGCTGCACCTGAAAAACTTGTACCAAAACCAAAATTACCATCCAAAATGGTCATGTTGCCATTTACTACAAAACCATTTGTTCCATTCTTATTTGTTGCTCCATTCATATAATTAGTGGCAGAAGCATTGGTAATGGTAAAATCATTTTCCGTTAAATTAATAATACCAATTCCACTACCAATAACCGACCAATCATTTGCACCAGAATTAATATTGTAAATGAGGTTGCCAAATTTCCATCCATTTGCATTAGAGCTAATGGTAGTGGACACATTTATTAAACTTGCATTTGTAGCAGATGCTGCAAAATCCCAATCAACAATTTTTACTTCGGAGCCACCTTCAAATAATTCTATACCATCCCACATAGGATGTATATTATTTATTGATGCTTGATCTAGTAACATTTTTCCTCCATTGCGAATAATTAAATTTCCGGTACTTGATAAATCGATATCGCCTTGTACGGTCAATGTTCCTCCAGAAAGCACTTCCAATTTTTTGCCAGCAGCTATCATTTCAGCAACTATGGGTGGCGGATCATTATCTTGTAAAATAAGTTCTCCCCCTGCTAATATGATAAAGTCGCAATTGTAAGCTTTGGTTGTAGTTCCACCACCAGCTACAGAAGTGTTTATTAATACCCTTCCAATTGTAGTAGTAGTATTTTGAGGTGCATTACCATCCGGCACTGCTCCCCAAGCAGTTCCATTGTAATATTCCCATTGGCCATTAAAGCTTAGGTTTGTAGCAAAAAGTGGCCTAAAGTCTCCAGCAAAATATGCAAAAGTAGAAATGACATAAGGATTACTAACAGCAGATAACAAACCAGTTGCAGTAGCAGTTAATGTATAAGTTCCGTCAATGGTATGTGTGAGTGTGCTAAAAGTAGATACACTAGCTGCTGTAGCAACACTTACAGGATTTCCCGTTAATGCTGCTGGTGTGGAACAAGCTACCGTTATTGTTGTAATTAAATCTAGATCTTGATTTAAATTTACATCTTCTCCTTTTACTGTAACTGCTGGCGACATGATGTTACCGTTTGTTGTATTGGTAGGTTGTTGCAAAAATTTCAATCTATCTGCTGTTACTTCTATCCTATTTCTATCTCCAGTAATACTTGAAGTAGCAGCACCTGCTGTAGCAGTAGCAAATACAGAACCAGCGGTATTTGCAGTAGCAGATGAAATGGTATATTGTAATTGTTGATTATCGGTAACGGTTGTTAAAAACGAAACCCTTAATGTAACATCTATTACTCCACCATCTGCTGCATTCAATAATGCATTGCTTAAACCAGTAAATGTAATATTACCTGCCCCAACATTTATTACAGGAACATTATTGATGTAGGTAGATTGAGAAACCCCGCCAAAAAGTCCTGCACTTCTAATATTTGCAAGGGTTGCGGAAGGCACAGAAAAAGTAATAGCACTAAGTTCTGTACTTAATGCATCTGCATCGGCTGCGCCTGCACCATCACGTATTGTAAATTTAAAAGAACCTACGCTATTTGATGTAGTAGAAGCAGGTGCACCTTGAAAAGAAATATAATCTATGTTTGATGTATAACCATAAGTAGCATCTGCAATAATATCTGACGTATTGCTATTTACACCATTGCCTTGTATGGCAAAAACGTAAGGGTCTTCATTGCTATCGTTATTGGCTATGGTAAGTGTGGCTACTCTTAAACCAATAGCACTAGGGTCGAAAGTAATAACAAAAGTAGTTGTACCAGCGGCCGCAATGGGCGTGGTTGGATTGGTTGTTACTGCAAAATCGGCAGCGTTTGCACCACTAATGGCAACAAAAGGACTAGCGCCAGTTAAATTCAAATTGGCTGTACCAGTATTTTCTATGGTAAATGTTTTTGTTATAGAACCAGCAGTAACTGGGGCTGCTCCAAAATCCGTATCGTCAGTTGTGCTGGGAGTTGCATCGGTGTTTATGATGGAAGTTGCGTTTCCTTTTAGGTTTATTTCGGGGGTTGGAGCGGCATTTGTTGCATTTATTGTTACATCATCAATTGCTAAATAATGATCATTTCCAGAATCGTTTAAATCTTCCCAACGTAACATTATCTCCTCTCCTACAGGAATACTTACACTTATATTTACAGTTATTCCTGCAGTTTTATTCGCAGGAACATTGCCATCTAAAACAGCTGCAGCAGTAGCTCCAACAATGGGAGAAGTAAATAAAGATGGCGCAGTTGTCCAAACTCCAGCTGTTAAATTTGTGACTGTTACCCCAGTTTGATAAAATAAATTCACAGATTGTGCAGCAGCATTATTCTCTTTCCTCCATTCTTCTCCACTCCATGTTACAGATAAAGAGGTTATTGCTGAACCAGTATTATTTTTTAACCGCCACCCAATATAGTTTTTGCCAGTTCCTGCAGCACCAGTGTAAGCATTTGAAGCTACATAACCTAGGGCTTTATCACCAATTGGATTTGTACCAGCAACTGCAAATGCATATAAACCAGCAGTAATTGTTGATCCAGTATTAGCAGCGTAAGCTACAATTGAAGCTGTCGCATCAGTTTTTGCATACCATCCAGTTAATGTAGTCCCATCTGTCCAGGTTGTGGCAGTTAAACCATCAAAATTTTGAGTATAGTTGGTTGAAGAAGCTGCAATTGAAAATTGCCCCCAACTCTCACCACCAATCCCCATCAAAACAAACAACAATCCAATTCTAACAAAAGAACACAGCATGCCCTTACGGCCTAAGTAAATTTTATTCATACGGTATTAATTAAAAAGTTCTATTTGCAGCAGAAAGCATGGTAATTGCAAATACAAAAGTAAATACACGCATATTGGAAAGTATAAATGTAAGAAATATTAATAATTTAATAATATTAATCAAATAATTTAACAGCATATTTTCTTAACAACTTATGAACCATTTTTTTGGGGCTAGTTTGCAAGACGATAAAAAAGTTTTTTGACGCCTAGTTTATGTTAACAAAAAAAGGAACGCAACCAGGTGGTTTCAATCCAAGAGAAAATGATATTTTGTAATAAATTATTTTTATATAAAGTTTTAGTAGATATAATTTACATTTTTACTTTATAATCATAATTCAATACTAACATTTTTTTAAATTTATATCAAATAAATACTTAATTAGAAAAAATAGACAAACTGCATTAAAAATTAATAATCAATTGATATAATAAAATTATTTATTAATTAAGAACAATAGCCATAAAAATTAAAAATATATCAATTATTAATTTAGCAAATACGCATTTTTATATAATAATCAAGTATAAAATTTGATTTATTTAGTTGTTATCGAAATAATTTAAAATTTATTTGCACAGTCGCAAATAGTGTGCTTTTTAAAAAAGAAAATATAAAAAAAAGGAATCGAGCTATGTACAACAAGTGTTCCCAATTAATCCCCTACTTTTGCAAAAAAATTATAAAAAATGACGAACAGAACTTTTACCATGATAAAGCCAGACGCAACGCAAAATGGCAGCACAGGTGGTATTTTAGAAATGATTAATGCAGCGGGTTTCCGCATAGTGGCTATGAAAATGGTACACTTAAGCGCAGCTAAGGCTGGCGAATTTTATGCAGTACATAGTGAGCGCCCTTTTTATGGTGAGCTAGTAGAATTTATGAGCCGTGGCCCAATAACAGCCGCTATCTTAGAAAAAGAAAATGCAGTAGAAGATTTCCGTACGCTTATTGGTGCTACCAATCCTGCACAAGCAGCAGATGGTACTATTCGTAAAAAATACGCAACATCAATTGGCGAAAACGCAGTACACGGAAGCGATAGCGACGAAAATGCCGCTATTGAAGGCAGTTTCTTTTTTAGTAAATTAGAGCAATTTTAAAGTTGTAAAAATATCTTTTATAAAAAGTCCTGCTTCGGCGGGACTTTTTAATATTTACCATATTCTCATCGTCATAAAAGCTTAGCATACTTTTTGTTAATAACTTTTTAACATTTTTGAAGATTGATTTGAAGATTCAAGTAATTTTACTGTAATTGAATTTTCGTTTCCCTATTTTTTCTGTAACCCCAATTAATTGAAGCTTTTGCAAACTATTTTTACAAAACTTAGCTGTATTGTTTTTTCCATAGTTCTTACATTAGCGTGTAATAATGTTGTTGCTCAAACGGCCGATTTCACCGTAAGCATTCCTTCAAAGCAAGGTTGCTCTCCATTGAGTATAAATTTTACAGATATATCTTCGGGTGGCACAGTAGCTACTCGAACTTGGGATTTAGGAAATGGCACAGTTATACCAAATGGACTTGCAACTGTAGGTGCAAACTATACTACTGCTCAAAAATATTACATTACCCTAACTGTACTTTTTACAAATGGCGTAACAAGAGTAAAGTTAGATTCCATTATTGTTCATCCAAAACCAGTAGCCGATTTTAAAAGTACAGATTCTATTGGTTGCGCACCCCATACAGCAAATTTTATTAGTTTGTCATCCACTACTACTGGTACTATTACAAACTACCAGTGGGACTTTGGTGCTGGTGGGCTTACTGGGCCTAATGCAACTCCAAGTTTTGTTTATGCTACTCCTGGATTATACCAAGTATCATTAATTGTAAGAAACAGCTGGGGTTGTACAAGCCAAGCAGAAACCAAGCCACAGTATATAAAAGTTTTTGGACCACCTACCGCTTTTTTTAATGTAAATCCATATTACAGTTGCGATAATTCGTTTACTGCTGTTTTTACCAATGCAAGCGTAGGCGGAGATCCTACACGCAATACATACGAATGGAATTTTGGTGATGCTAGCCCAATTGTAACTACTTTTAATGCAACTCATTTATATTCTGGCACAGGAAACTATACTGCTACATTAAAAGTGAAATTGGGCAATACCTGTGTGAGTACATATTCAAGAACAATTTATGTAGGCAAACCAACTGCTACTATTACGAGTTTTCCAACATCGGATGTATGTGTAAATACGCCTATAAATTTTGTTGGAATTGGAAGTGTCAATAGTTATTATGAACGTTGGTATTTTACCGATAATAATCAAACACAATATTATGGTAATGTAACGCACACTTTTACGAGCACAGGTACTTTTGAAGTTATGTTGATTTCGATAAATGCTGTTGGCTGTGCAGATACGGTAAGAAGAAACATTACTGTAAAATCAGGGCCAATTATCAATTTTGTACCAGATATACCAAATGCGGCTTGCATACCACACACGGTTACATTTACAAATAATACAGTTGGCAATGACTTAAAATTTGCTTGGAACTATGGTGATGGTAGCCCAATTGATACCATTAATGGCAATGGAAATGCTACACACCAATACACTACATTTGGTACATTTACTGTAACCGTTTATGCAAAAGATACAAGTACTTTAGATGGTTGTTTTGCTTACAAAACGTATAACTATATTAGAATTTATAGACCAACTGTTACACTGGCAGTAGTACCGCCAAGTGGATGTTTACCTTTGCCAGTTGTACTTAACGCTACTGTTTCCAATCCATCTGGCACACCAATATTAAGTTACGATTGGAATTTTGGTGATGGCACTCCGATTAGCAATACAACTGTTCCTACTAATTTTCATATGTATGCTACCGCTGGTAGTTTCCCTGCCACTGTTACCATTAATATGCAGGGCGGTTGTAGTTATACATCGCTGATAAAAACTGTAACTGTAATAGCATTGTGCGATGATGATGGAAGTGGCGGCGGTGGTGGAGCTGGCGGAGGAGGTTTTACCATTGGTAAAACTTGTACAGATAAATACACGATTTTATTTACTGATACCATTTCTACTACAATTATAAATACCATTGTAACAAGTTGGGACTTTGGTGATGGTACCATTGTTAATACTGGAGTTTTAAATCCAATTAGCCATACATTCGTAGGCCCCCAAAAAATATTTATTGTAACAGTTACAAGATTAGATACCATTCTCAACATAACTACTACCTCACAAAAAAGAATAAAAATTATTGATGAACATCCCGATTTTGTTCCTAACCTTTTTGATATATGTAAAGACAAAAATGTACTATTTACAACAATAGGAATGGATTCTTCTTTAATAAAAACCTATACTTGGGATTTTGGAGATGGCACACCAAGATTTTTAATAAATAATGCAAGTTACTTTTCCATTTATGGAACTTATTTAAATGGAAATACTAACCATACTTACGCCACCAATGGCGTTTTCTATGTAAAATTAATTATAGAAGATAAGCTGGGTTGTAAAGATTCTTTGCAATATCCAGTTCCAATTAGTGTGGCGGGGCCAATAGCAAGGTTTACAGGAGGACCGCTAACAAGTTGTACATCTCCATTGGTAACTACTTTTACCAGTAACTCTGTGCAGAATGGTGCTACTCCAATAACCGAGTGGCAATGGACGTTTGGCGATGCATCGCCAGTATTGACCACTACGCAAGACACCCTCATTCCACATACATATACTGGTGCTACGCCAGCTAGTTTTTATACGGTGAAACTAAAAATAAAAGATGCTATAGGTTGCGAAGCTGATACTACAAGAGTAAATTATGTACGACTATATAAACCTAAGGCAGATTTTTTTAGCTATAATACGCTTCAGTGTAACACGTATCAAGTGCTATTTTATGGTTATACTTCACAAGCCATTAATCCCACTTACCAATGGCATTTTGGCGATGGTACCATTTCTCCAGCAAGCACCCTGTACTACGTATATCACACTTATGCTGCTGATGGCAATTACAATATAAAACTTGTAATAACAGACGAAAATGGGTGCAAGGATAGTCTTACAAAACCTGCTTATATAAACATCGTAAAACCTGTAGCAGATTTTAAAATTAGTGATACCCTGCAATGTGCACCAGCATCAATAACTTTTGCTGATAGTTCGAAATATGCATCTACTTACTTATGGGATTTTGGTGATGGTAGTGGCCCATCTACAAGCCCAAACCCAGCACCACATATTTATGGCACACCAGGTTTTTATAATGTAAAACTTACCATTACTGGGCCTAATGGTTGTACAAGTACTAAAATAAAACAGATTCGTGTAAGAGGTCCCATTGGTAATTTATCAGTAGGTCCTAGCCAAGGTTGCAGACCATATACTTTGCCATTAAATATTACAGGTGGCAATTTTATTAGTACCTATGCATGGGACTATGGCGATGGAACACCTGTGGTAGCAAGCACTACGGGCGCAAGCGTAAACCATATCTATAATTTCGCCGGCAAGTATTTGCCCAATATTGTGTTGACAAGTCCTGAAGGTTGCCCGTTTACATTAAAAGTAACCGATACCATTTTTGTGGATTCCTTGCGTGCAAAATTTACTACGCCAATAACTACTTTTTGCCAAACGAGTACCAACCAAACAGTAAATTTTACAAATCTTACTGCCTTTCCTGCATTTTCAAACTTGTTAAATAGCACATGGAATTTTGGAGATGGTACAACTTTGTCAAGTAATGCAGCTACAGTATCGCATACATACACTGGTTATGGCACATTTAATGTGTATCTAGCTACAAAATCAAAGTATGGTTGTATAGATACTTTTAGATTGGCGCAGCCCATTGTTATAAATGCTAAGCCTATACCAACTATTACTGGAGCAAATGTATATTGCCTCAAACCATCGTCTATATTGAGTTACAACGGATCTACTGTAAGCCCAAATCCTATTGTAAAATACATTTGGAAAATAGATGCAGACAGTGTGGCAAATACGCAAAACTTAAATATTAATTATAGAACACCTGGCACGCATGTGTTAAAATATATTGTATTTACAAATTTGGGTTGCGTAGATTCTATCACAAAAACAATAATTATAGATTCTGTTGTTACGAAATTCACGAATTTACCTACTCAATTTTGCGGACCGAAGTCTGTAGTGTTTACAAACCTTTCTACAAATTTTGCTGCTATACAAAATTTCATTTGGACTTATGGAGACAATACACCCATTAACACAACAGTTCTTAGCCCAACACATTTGTACTCATACACAGGCTCATATAATGTGCTATTATTCATGCAAACGATAAATGGTTGCAAGGATTCCATTACAAAAACTGCTGCAGTTGTTATTGATTCTATTCCTAAAGCAACCATAAATGGCGCAGCAGTGTTTTGCTTAAAACCTGCGTCCCGAGTAACTTTCACGAGCACTATAGTTACGCAAAACCCTATTGTAAAATACAAATGGTATATTGATAATGCGCTTGTAGGCACTACCAATAATTTAGATATTGATTATAGAACACCGGGCACACATACTGTAAGTTTGTATGTAGAAACAAGTAAAGGTTGTAGCGATTCTACTTCTAAATCATTTATTGTGGATAGTGTGGTAGCAAAATTTGCAAATCTTCCTGTACAATTTTGCGGACCAAAATTGGTAACCTTTACTAATCTTACCACACAGTTTGCTGCTACGCAAAATTTTTCTTGGAACTTTGGTGATGGTTCTCC
>JAYTLA010000129.1:0-4813 GCA_043729825.1 Ferruginibacter sp. | reverse complement strand
ATCTTTTATAATTTATGGAGAAAATATTTCAAGACTAATCATGTTTGTTTTTATTTCTTTTATGCCACTAAAAATTATAAACGATAAGCAAAAGAATGGGTTACTGTTCTATGTGGTAGGTGTGTTATTATATTTTGCGACATGGGTTATTCTGATGTATTTTCCAAACATTGTATGGAGCAATAGTGTATTGGGTTTGTTGGCTCCTGCCTACACGCCATTGGTTTGGTTAGTTGGTATTGGCTTTATTGGAAATTTGTTATTTTTTAAAATACCATATAAAAGATGGTTGTATTTTTTAGTTGTATTTATATTTTTAATTTTTCATAACTGGCACACTTATTTAATTTATTTTAGAACACATTAAAATCATGAAATCAAAAACTTTAATTTAAAATTATAATTTAAGGTTGGCTACCCTTATTTTTAAATACAACCTTTAGATATTTATCAAAAATTATTACTTCCTTTTTATAACCTCAATTATTTTACTATACAATTGATTTTCATCAATAGGTTTAAATACATAATCATCCATGCCAAATGCTTTGCATTTGGCTACATCTACAGTGGTTACATCTGCTGTTAAAGCAATTATCGGAATGTGAGACTTCATTGTTTTGCGAATGTATTCTGTTGCTTCAAACCCATTCATTTCGGGCATTTGCAAATCCATTAAAATAATATCGTAGGTATTGTTTTGTAATTTTTCTATGGCAATTTTTCCATTATCGACTACTTCATTTTGAAACCCAAAATCATCTAAAATAATTTTTATTAGTAATTGATTTAACGCAACATCTTCAGCTACCAATACGCTCAAATTTTTAATTTCTATACTTTGTTTTTGTACTTCTATATTCTGTTCTGTATTTATGACTGCTTTTCCAAAAGGCAGGATAAAACTAAATCTTGAACCTTCACCCATCGTACTTTTTACGCTAATACTTCCGCCTTGCGCTTCTGTTAATTGCTTTACAATGGCAAGCCCAAGCCCTGTGCCCCCATACGAATTAGATGTGGTTATTTCTGCTTGCTCAAAAAGATTGAAAACAGAATCGGTTTTATCTGCAGCAATGCCAATGCCTGTATCGGTAACGGCAAATTCAATAGAGATATTTTCTTCGTCTACGCTTATTAATTGGGTGCTTAGTACAATTTTTCCTTTGTGTGTAAATTTTATGGCATTACTCATCAAGTTTAAAATAATCTGATTTAATCTTACAGAGTCGCCTACTAATATGGATGGTATTTCGCTGTCTAATTCTTCAATAAGTTCTATATTCTTTTCCTTTATTTTCAAATCAAAAGTATGTAGTATCAATTGTATCGATTTGTGCAAGTCAAACGCTTGTTGTACAAAAGTCATTTTACCCGCATCTACTTTTGCCAAATCCAATATATCATTTATGAGTAGGTTTAAAGAATTGCCACTCGTTTTTATAGCCTGTATAAAATCTTTTTGTTTTTCGTCCAACTCGGTTTTTAATAACACATTTGTAAATCCTAAGATGGAATTAAGTGGCGTTCTAATTTCGTGGCTCATATTACTCAAAAATTGCTGTTTGGATTTTGCAGCATTTTCTGCAATTAGCTTTGCATTGGTCAATTCTATCTCCAGCAGTTTTTGTTCATCTATATCAAACCCTACACCTATATAACCCATAAATTCACCATTTGGTAAGTAACGAGGATTTGCTTGCACTGCAAACCACCTATACATTCCATCGTAGCGTTTAATACGAATACCAGATAAGTGATACGGTTGGCGAGCTGCAAAGGAAGGTACATACACATCCATAATTGTTTGCACATCATCTGCATGTACAATGCCATCCCAAGCTCTGCTTATGGCTTCTTCTAGTGTTTGCCCAGTATAATCCAACCAATATTTGTTAAAATAACTAATGTTGGCTTCGTCAGTAGGTTCTATAATAAATACGATTAGTGGCAAATTATCTGCCAATGTTCTAAAACGTTCTTCGCTTTCTTTTAAAACAATTTCTGCATTTTTTTCCTCGGTTATATCCATGCTGATGCCTGATAAAGTGATTGCTTCTCCAACATCATTAATTAAATATTTGCCAGAAGCACGCATCCACCTAATTTTACCGTCGCTATGCCGTTTTATGCGATAAGATGCATCATACTGCGATTTAGTTTTAAGGGCTTTATCCAGTTCTTCAAAAGTGGCTTCTTTATCTTCATCAAGTATTAGGTTATACCAGTGTTCATATACAAGATTCGTTTGCTCCTCATTATAACCCCACATTTTTTTGTGCAAAGTTGACCATTCTAAGGTTTGTGTTGCCAAATCTAACGACCAAATACCTACTTCTGCGGCATTGGTCGCTAATTCAAAATGCTCCGTAGTTTTTCGCAGTAGCTCTTCGCTTTCTTTTATTTTTAATTTAGCTTCCACTTGTGGCGTTACTTCATTTGCCAATATGGCTACACCTTCTATTTCGCCTTGCACATTTCGCTGTGCTTGGTATATAAAATTGTAGTGCATTAATTCTTGCTTGCCATTGCGTATAAGAGTAACGGGTTTTTCGTATGCATAATATGGTTCACCAGTTTCATATACTTGTTGTATCAATTTATCAAAACCTTGTTCGATAGCTTCGGGTAATACTTCAAACAACAATTTGCCAATAATATCTTTCCCTTTGCCCCATGTTTCTATTATAGCATCGTTGGCTATTTCTATAATGCTGTCTTTGCCTTTAAAAATAGCAATCATGTAGGGAGAAGTATATATCAAGTTGTGATATCGGTGTTCGCTTTCTTCAATTTTTTTACGGGCAATCACCTGCTGTGTAACTTCGTGGGCTATTGTAATAACGCCCGATATAGTTTTATTTGATTCAACATACGGCTCGTAAACAATATTAAAATACCTATCTTCCATAATGCCATTTCGGTTTAATTTCGCCAGCATTTCATTAGCATAGACTGGCATGCCAGTAGTGAAAACACTATCAATCATAGCAGGAAAAGGCTGATTAATTAGTTCAGGTAAAACTTCAAGCAGCGTTTTTCCTTCCACATTTTTCCCCTTGCCCCAAAATTCTTTTATTAAATCATTTGCAAGGGTAATTTTCATTTTTTTTCCTTTCATTATAGAAAAAGCAAAAGGCGAATTCATAAATAAAGTATGATAACGATGTTCGCTTTCTTCAATTTTTTTACGAGCATTTTTTTGTTCCGTTATATCTGCAATGGCCAATAAAATTAATTTTTCACCACCAGTTTCATTCACCAATTCTCGAGCATTTAACAGCACAATACGCTCGCCAATATTTGGAAAATTGTGTGTTATTTCAAAGTTTTCTAGTTTGGATTTTTGCCAAAGAATCTTTTGCAACGATTCTTTTAACTCGGCATTATCCCATTGTTTATTTCCCAAATCATATATAAATTTCCCTTCTGTATCTTTTTCATTTACCTGAAAGGTTTTATAAAACGAACTGTTTGCCGATTTTATGCGCAAGTTTTTATCGAGCACTAGCAATGGTTCATACAAATTAGATATTATTGCTTCTGCATAATCTCTTGCTTCGGTTATTTGTTCGTTTAACCCAATTATTTCTTGGTTCACTACGGTAAGTTCTTCATTGGTACTTTGCAATTCTTCTTTGCTCGTTTCCATTTCTTCATTAAGGCTTTGCAGTTCTTCGCTACCACTTAGCAGTTCTTCATTGGCACTTTGTAGTTCTTCATTGGCAGCTTCTTGGTCTTCGGTAATGCTTCGCATATCCTCACGACTTTGTGCCAGCTCTTTTTCTAATTGTGCTATGCGGAGGTCTTGTGCGTTTCTCGTTTCTCGTTTCTCGTTTGCTGTTTCTCTTTTGTTGGTTACTGTAGCCTGCTTATAGCCTACTGCCAACTGCCTGCTGTCAACTGCTTTTTGATGAAACAGCACCAAGTAATGCGGTTCTATAACGTTGGGTAGTGGTATAGCCTCTATAGAAATGTTGTTTTGAATGCCATTTATTTGTATCGGAATATTTTCTTTTACAACGGTTGTATTTTCTTTTTTTGCTTTGTGCAAAATATTACGCAGTTCAAAAGCCAAGCCTTCTTTAGCCATTTTTAATAGATTAAGGCTGGCTTTGCCTGGCGATGGTTCTAAAAAATGGCCTGTACTGCCTCTAAAATGCACAATGTCCATCGCTTCATTTACCACCACACCTGCAGGGGTGTATTTGCTAAGCATAATATCATCTGCCGTTTTTTGAAAGTCGGTGCGTATGGCTTCGCTTTTGTTGCTAACACTTGTATCTGCAAAACTTTTTTCTCTTAGCAGGCTTGTGGTGGGCACAAACCTACCAGCTACATCTTTACGGGTAAATATTTTGTCGGTCTTAGCTGTGCCTTTTAATTGGCACACCCCAAAATGGTCGGGTACGCCACTAGTAGTTTCTGACTTGCCTAGCAATAAAAATCCTTTTTGGTTTAATGCATAATGAAAAGTAATGAGTGCCTTTTTTTGCAAGTAAGGCTCCATATAAATAAGCACATTGCGGCAGCTTATAAAATCCATTTTGCTAAAGGGAGGGTCTTTTAAAAAATTGTGTATTGCAAATACACATAAATCTCTTATCGATTTTTTTGCTTGGTAGTCGCCATTGTTTTTTGTAAAATATTCTTTTAGGTGCGCTTCGCTTAATCCTATTACATCGGTTTTTTTATAAATCCCGTTACGGGCTTTTGCAATGGCAGGTTCGCTAATATCCGTAGCAAATATTTGCACTCTTTGGTGCCCATCCTCCGAAAATCTATCGCCCAATAATTCTTTAAAACAAATAGC
>JAYTLA010000128.1:0-20162 GCA_043729825.1 Ferruginibacter sp. | reverse complement strand
AATAAGTACTGAAAAAATTATCTATTTTCATAAAGTCTAATTTATTTAGCAAATATATACTAATTAAATTAGTTTGCACCTAATTGCGGATAGTCATTGAAAAAACAGATGGAGAATATGGTGAGGAAGGTTTTGTTTACCAACAATTATTTTCATTACCAGATTATGATGATAACTATCCAGTAATAGGAAGTTGGATTATAGGCCAAGAAGCTGCCGGTATAGGCATTAGAGAAGCCAAAACTTTAATCACCAATAATGTGAGTAGGTTTTTGCCTCATTTAATAGAACCATAAATTATGAATACTATTCAATAAAAAACTCCGAAAATAATTTCGGAGTTTTTTTATTATTTCTTTAATCTAATTATAATTATTCTCCTTCATCCGACAAAATAAAAGTAACTGGTTGTCTTTTTACAGAAGTTACGTTGTTGCCGTTTTGAATACCAGGTGTCCACTTGGTAGCTTTTTTAAGTACACGTATTACTTCTTCTTCCATTCCATAACCATTATTGCTATCTGGTACAATATCTCTTACGGAACCATCTTTACCCACAATAAACTTTACAATTACAGTATATTTTCCTGGAGGTGCGTTATTATCTTTCGGCACATCTCCATTCAAGTTTTTTTGTAAAAACTTTGCCCATGCTCCTGGCCCACCTGGGAATTCAGATTCTATTTCTACTTTTTGAAATACTTGATCTTCTTCAACAACCTTAGGTTGAGGAGCTACAGCCTCAGTTTGTTTAACTTCTACAGGCGCTTGTACAATCTTTTTTGTATTTTCAGTTACAACTGTTTTTTCACTGATAGCTACGTCATCTTTTATCTCCTCAATTTTTTCGTCCTTCTTTACTTCGTTATCCTTTTTAATAACAGGTGGAGTAAATTGAATTTGCTTAATTTCTGGTGGTGGTGGCGGCTTTGGTGGTGGTGGCGGCGGCGGTGGGGGTGGTGGGGGTAAATCTTCTTTTTTTACCTCAGCCATTTGAACTTCTTCTGTATTTAATACTACTCTATTGGCATTTACCACTTTTGCTAATACAAATACTCCCCCCAATAATAACAATAATGCTCCCATAGCTATCAAAGCCTTTGTCATGCGAGAATTGTATGTTTTTCTAAGTTCATACGCACCATACGACTTGTTCTTACCTTCAAAGATAATATCAAGTATATCTGCGTTTAAAATTTTATTTGCTTCCATGTAGCGCTTGTTTAATAATTAGATTCAAAAAAGAATAATTTCCATACTTACTGTACCCCATTTTTGGTTTCTGTAAGCCCAATTAACTCCTTTTCGGTTTTAGATATCTTATCCTCGGCATAGTGCCCAGGTTTTACTCCACTAATAGTCATTTCATCAATGATATTCATAGAGTTTCCAAAGGTAGATTCTTCATCTGCTTTAATAATGTACATTAAATCTCCTTCTGGCGTAGCTTTTCTTTTATCATTAATAAGTGTTCTTATGGCTTTAAAATCAGTGCTTTTAAATTGCTCTGATAAACGGGTTTCATCTAGCTTACCCATATAATAATACACTTGGTTTTTCTTTCCCAAAAGTATTGTCATTGCGCCAGATTCTTTTACTTCCTTTTCGTTGTTCTTGTCTTTGTTATCTTTAGGCTCGTTCATAGCCATTGCTGTAGATTGACTCATCGTAGTTGTAAATACGAAAAAAGTAATCAACAAAAATCCAAGATCCACCATTGGAGTAAGATCTACCCTTGTAGATTTTTTTACTGCTTTTTTTACGCCGGGGCCTTTTTTATGACTGCCACCCGACGAGGTATCCATTTCTGCCATGTCAAAATATTTTTAAGTCATTAATTATTTAGTATCACCTAATTTATTTGAAATATACAATTCGGAACCAACTGGTGCTGGTGTTCCGTTTGTTACAATCTGAAACTTGTATATTTCATTTTTCTTAAAAGCTTCTTTTATGCTTCTAAATTTTGGATATAACGCTTCCTGATCACCTTTTACTAGCAATATTTTCTCCAAATCCTTTTGATCTACAGCTGCTTTAGCAAAAACATTGGTTACACTGCGTATCCAATCTATCATCTCATTCGTATTTGTTGCTGAGCTATCAGTCGGTATTCCAGGAGCTCTAGCTGCTTCGAGAGGTGTAGCAGAAGCAAGCGTACCCTTAACCAAATTAAGTGGTGTACCTATAAACTCTTGCTTCCCCCATTTCTTTAATTCTTCGGGGCTTAGATTTAATCCTTTTGTGATATTAATATCTTCTAACACTTCTTTTTTCTTAGCATCTTCGCCAAGCATTAAAAAAGTACGACCATCTTTTGTAAGGGTTATGAGTATCGCTTTATCTGAAGCCACTTTTGTAGATACAGAACTTGGTACCGATACCGCTAACACTTCTGGCGGTTTTTGTTTTGTAGCCAATATAAAAAACGACAACAACAAAAACGCCACATCGCACATCGCCGTCATATCTACAGCTGTGCTCTTTCTTGGTATTTTAACTTTGGGCATTTATATAATTTTTAGGTTTACTATTAGATGCTTTTCAAGCATATTTCCATACTATTATTTGTATAGAGATGCAAAAGATTGCGTTAATGTAAAGCCAGACTCATCTATGCCATAAGTAATACCATCTATCTTAGTAGTAAAGATGTTGTAAAAAATAATAGCTATTGCAGATGTACCAATACCTAAAGCAGTATTATACAATGCTTCAGAAATACCTTGAGATAAAGCACTTGCCGCTGCACCACCCCCGCTATCTTCACCAAGTGCAGAGAAAGAACGTATCATTCCCATTACCGTACCTAGTAGTCCAAGTAATGTAGCTACGGAAGCAATAGTAGAAAGGAACACAAGATTCTTTTCAAGCATTGGCAATTCAAGCGAAGTAGCTTCTTCTACTTCTTTTTGTATAGCCATTACTTTTTGGTCGGTACTCAATTCGCTGTTATTTATCATGTCCTTATAACGATGAAGGCCAGCCTTCATCACATTACCTACGCTTCCTTTTTGCTTATCGCACTCGCTCAATGCAGCATCTACATTTTTATTGGCAAGGTGATATTGTACTTTACGAATAAAATCGGCATTACTTGCGCTACCACCAGCTTTTGCAATGGTAAGAAAACGCTCAATTACAAATGTAAATACTGTTAACATGCAACCAATAAGAATTGGCACAATGATACCACCTTGATACATTTTATAAATACCTGTTCCGCCTTCCCTATCTGGCCAAAAACCACCATTCTCTTTGCCAGCTGTAAAATGAGAACCTGCCCCTAAAAGGAAGCGCCAAATTACATAACCTATGATTATACACAACAATGGTGCTAACCACGAAATAGAGTTTCCAGATTTTTTTGCTTGTACGGATGTTACCGGTTTTACTGTTGCAGTTGGTCTAACGTCTGCCATAAATTCGAGTTTTAGAAAGTGAGGTTTAAAAAAATAGTTGTGTTGTTAAAATTAAATATTCTTTATTAAAATGCCCCGTTTTTTTTATTATTTGAACGGGACGCACAAGATAATAAAATAATTGAAAGAATTTCACCTTGCTAAAAATATTTTATTTTTCTGTAAATAAAAATTTATTCTTACCGTTATAATTACGATGTTACCCACACAAGATGAAAAACACTTCAATTTCCATAATAGAAAACGTTTGCAGGGGCAAATACCTAAAAACAAATTTATACACAACTGCCGATTAAAGTGGCATTTACAGCTAATATTTATACGTTTAAAGCCTTTTTAGCTATTTTCGCTATAATGATAAAATTGAATTACCCCAATATAAAACCTGCCATAAATACAGAGAATGGGAAGGAACTTATTTTTTGCATTATTAGAAAGCGTTGGTTTAATATTACTCCCGAGGAATGGGTAAGGCAAAATTTTGTACTTTATTTAATACACAGCCTTCAATATCCTGCATCTTTAATAGCAGTAGAAAAGCAATTAATATTAAGCGAAGTAAAAAAAAGATTTGATATTGTAGTATATAAAGACGCTATTCCATTTATGATTGTAGAGTGTAAAGAAATGAATGTGTCGCTTTCGGATAGTACAATAAGCCAGGTATTAAATTATAATTCCTGTGTACAGGCTCCATATATAGTAGTAACCAATGGCAGTTATTGCGCAGGTTTTTTAAAGCAAGAAAATAAATTTGTTGAGATAGAAAAACTTCCACAATTTAAAACCCCAACAATTTTATAGAGTTGTTAAGTCCTCCGCCAAGGCGGAGATTTAGGGGGCTAATTTACCCCTTCATCATTCTAAAAGTAATATTTATTCTTGCTGTTTTTATTTTTAAAGATTTTGGCAATTGATGCAACCAATTTGTTTGAGTGGAATCTTTCATGACAAGCAAGCTGCCGTTTTCTAATAAAATAGCAATGGTTTCTTTTGTTTTTTTATGCTTAAGCATAAATTTTCTTTCTGCTCCAAAACTTAGCGATGCTATGCATCCATCTTTTACCAATTCTTTTTCGTCATCGCAATGCCAAGCCATGCCTTCGTTACCATTGTGGTATAAATTTAAAAGACAAGAATTAAATTTTGCACCAGTTTTATCTTCTACAATTTTTTTAAGTTTGAGTAATGTATTTGTAAAAGGCAATGCATGTTTTGTAGTATTTGAATAAGAATAAGACAACCCATCATTAGCATACCATGCTACTTTTCTTTTTGTGATGATGTGCTTGCCAAAAATTATTGCTTCATCATTTTTCCATTCTATTTTTTCAAATAATATTTTTGTGAAGCGATTGATTTCTTTTTCAGAAAAAATTTTTCCATGATAATTTACAACACCATCATAAGGCAATATATTTTGAATAGAATCATAAGGAAATAAACTCATTTTAAAATAGTATAATTAAAAATTAAATTGTGCCCATTTAAATTCTTTCAACAATTCAACAATTCAACAATTCAACAATTCAACAATTCAACTAATACTCCCTCCCACCCTATCATAGCTGTCTTTCTTTTTGGTCCCCACATGTATCCGCCAAAAATACCTGTACTTTGTATTACCCTATGGCAAGGAATTAAAAATGCTACCGGATTATCGGCAATAGCAGAACCCACCGCACGTGCAGCTTTGGGGTTATTTATTTTTGTAGCAATATTGCCATAAGTTGATAATTGTCCCGTAGGAATAGTAAGTAATGTTTCCCAAACTTTTAATTGAAATTCGGTACCTTTTAAATGCAATTTCATTTTTCCAATATCTTCAAAATTATTATTGAATATGGCAAGTACATTTTTAAAAAATGGATTGTCTTTTTCAATATAACTTGCTTTTAAAAATGATTTTTGTAAATGAGCTATGGCTGATTTTTTATCGTCATAAAAAGCAATATAGCAAATGCCTTTTTGTGTAGCGGCTACAATTATATTTCCAAAAATACTTTCTGCAAAACAATAATCAATCGCTAAATCTTTTCCATCATTTTTATATTCGCCAGGTGTCATTCCTTCTATGTTAATAAATAAATCGTGTAGCCTTCCTGTGCCAGAGAGGCCAGTTTTTAGGGCTGTGTCAAATAATGTAGCTTGCTTATTTCGCAACATATTTTTTGCATGGATAACTGTAATATATTGCAAGAATTTTTTTGGGCTTACACCTGCCCAATCGGAAAACATTTTTTGAAAATGAAATGGACTCATGTGCACATGCGCTGCCAATTCATCTAACGAAGGTTGGCAGGTAAAATTATTTTTTAAATAATCTATTGCTTCTGCTATTCTATTAAAATTTGATTGATGCTGCACACTCATATTTAATGAAATAATTTCTACAAATGTAATTGTATATCATTTGTTGTGCAACCCGAAACTTGCGCAATGCATAAACTCGGGCATTGTTTACCTTTGATACAAGGAATTTTGTACCCTAAACCCATTTGCCTTTGCATAGGCATTTTGTGCATTGTGAATGTAAGTATCCCATTCCATCCGTCTATTAACCTTGGCTTTTAATTTATCAAAATATTCTACTTTCAATTTGGGATTTTTTTCTTGGGCATAATATTTGTAATAACTATACTCATCTTTTATATTGCCGTAATAGTAAACAAATGCTTTTTTATAATCGGCAGCCCCATTAATATCTGGGGTATGTGCATTTTCAAATTTCTTAATAGTTTTTGTAATAGCTTTTTCCGCTACTTCTGCTTGTGCGGCTGTGCTATCAAAATTTTGCAGCATAGTAAATTTTGCTATTTTTTCATCAATAGGGTTTAGTATTTTTTGCAAAGCATTTTGTTCATCAATAAAATCATCATTAAATTTTACTGCTTCTTCACCGCTACATGATGAAAAAATGATAAGGATAAATAGAACTGTATATATTTTGTTGTACATAGTTTTTAAAAATAAAGTTAAAACAAAAAGCCTCGAATTTTTCGAGGCTTTGAAAATAATATAAATCGATTAAGGAAAAATACCCAACTCTTCATAACTAGTAGCAACTTTGTTAATTGCATTTACATAAGCCGCAGTACGCATATCTGGTATCGCTGGGTTTGCATGCCAAATAGCCATAATTTCTCTTGTAGCAGTTATCATTGATTCTTCCAAACCGCTATGTACCAAATCTACTTCTTCAGGACCATGCAAAATAAATGCACGTTCTGTATCATTTACTTTTTTACCAGTAAGTGTTTCTATCTGTCCAAGAATATGTGTGTTTAAATTTTCTGTAAAACGTTTTTCCATTCTACCATAACGCACATGACTTAAGTTTTTTAACCACTCAAAATAACTTACCGTTACGCCGCCTGCATTCAAATACATATCTGGCACACAAAGAATTCCTTTTTGCTGAAACACTTCGTCCGCCTCAGGTGTACAAGGGCCATTGGCAGCTTCGCCAATTATTTTTGCTTTTATTCTTGGTGCATTTTCGCCATTAATTACATTTTCTAAGGCGGCAGGTATAAGAATATCACAATCCAATTCCAATGCATCAGTATTTTTTGCAAGGTTAGTAGCTCCAGGAAAATTTAATATTGACCCAGTCTTTTTTCTGTGTTGAAAAACTTCTTCTTCGTTTAATCCTGCTGCATTAAAAATAGCGCCTTCGTACTCTGCTAATCCAATTACCAATGCGCCACTTTCTCTAAAAAATTTTGCAGAATGATATCCCACATTTCCTAAACCTTGTACCACTACTCTCTTTCCTTTTACACCTAATTCTAAACCTTGCTTAGTCATTACCTCTGGCATATTGCATACTTCTCTTATGCCAAAAAATACACCTAGGCCAGTAGCTTCTGTACGACCACGTACACCTCCTTGTGTTACAGGTTTTCCTGTTACACAGCCTGCTGCATCTATTTCCCCTGGCTTTAAAGATTGATAGGTATCTACAATCCAACTCATTTCTCTAGAGCCTGTCCCATAATCTGGTGCTGGCACATCTATACCTGGGCCAATAAAATTTTTCTTTACCAACTCTGCTGTATAACGTCGAGTTATTTTTTCCAATTCGTATTCCGAATAATTACGAGGATTAATTTTTATACCCCCTTTACCACCACCAAATGGAACGTTTACGATAGCACATTTGTAGGTCATCAACGATGCCAATGCCATTACTTCATCTTGGTTTACTTCGTCGCTAAACCGAATACCGCCTTTGCACGGTGCTTTATGGTGACTGTGCTGTACACGATATGCTTCAATTACTTCTATCGTTCCATCATCTCTTTTTATTGGGAATCGCATTTGCAACACGCTGTTACAAGCTTTTATTTGTTCTAAAATGCCATTTGCAACTGTTGTAAATTTTGCAGCCTTATCAAAACTTCTTTCTACGTTTTCGAAAAAGCTGTACGTTGGGTTTGTGCTCATAAAGTTATTTTAATGTTCAAATTTTGATTTATAAAAGTAGAAGAAATTAATAACTAAATAAAGATTAATTTCTAATTTTATTATTGTTCTTTTTCTAACTTGCTTATTTTTCTATCTATTGTAAATACATATACGAAAAGTCCAATTAATATAGTAAGGCATACGGCTACCACAATATATATTTTACCATTGCTGCGCATTCCATCTGCCATTTCTACTGGTTGTTGTGTTTGTGCAATGCTAGTAATGTCTAAAACCATCATTAACATAAAAAGTCCCAAACGAGAAACGAAAAACGAAAAACGATTCAACGAGAAATGACTAAACGATATTTTCATTGAGTAAACTTTTATCTTTTATTAATTGTATTCTAATTTTTAAAGTAGCAATCCATACAGCAAGCAATGTCCATCCAATAACGGCCGGGTAAAAAATAGCACGCATACCCAAATCCATATCATTTTTATCTAAAGCAGGATTACCAGTTTCGCTACCTGGCGCACCAGGGTGTAAGCTACCAACAAGTCTTGGTATAATCCATATAGAAGGAAATAACATGGCAAATGCAAAAATATTATACACTGCGCTTACACGTGAGCGTTTGTCCATATCTGTAAAAGAACCTCTCAATACAAAGTATGCCCCATAAATAAGTAAAGCAATGGCAGCACCAATCAATTTTGGTTCTTTTAAAACAGTAGAAAACGATTGATTTTCTTGCGTAATCCATGTAACCGAAACCCACTCAGCTCCTGTAATATACCCCAGTATGCCAAACACACAACCTAGTGTAGCATAACTAGATGCATAAATATCGAATTTATGCTGTTGTTTGTTTAAATAGATAATGCTGTGTATTACACTTAAGGTAAAAAGAACCATCATGGCCATCCACATGCATACATGAAAATACATGTTGCGTATGGTTTCGTTTAAAATAGGAAGGTGAGGAACTTTTGCTAAAAAGCCCGCTACAACAGTGTAGATTAGCAATGCGAAGGATAATATTTTCCACCAGTTTTTCTTCACAAAAGAAATGTGCATTTATTGAAGGCGCAAAGATAAGGGAGGATTGTATGATTTTTGATATTGAAAAAAGTAATTTTTGAACCTATTTATCTTAAACCGCTATAAATCGACTTTTTGCCTCCTGTCATCTAAAAAATCCTTTAAAATAAATATATCCAAGCTAGCTTAAATTTTCATTGATATTGCTGTAACTAAAACATAAAATGATTCGTTTTAAAAGATATATGAAAAAAGTTATTGTTTATTCAATGTTATTATTATCTATTTGGATATTGCTTTCTCAATGCATGATTATGAAAGAGCGCTGGAGCGATGAAAAGGCGTACAAAGTTTTTAAAACTAAAAATGTGCCATTAGAAATGCACGATACTATTATAAACAATAGTCATTTGCATTATGCTGTATGTGGTTCCGATTCTTTACCCACACTCGTATTCATACATGGCAGCCCAGGCACATGGATGCATTACATGAAATTTATGTGGGATTCTTCTATGCGAAAAAAATTTAGAATTGTTGCTGTTGATAGACCAGGCTTTGGATTCAGCAGTTTTGGCAAAGCCATGCACTTGCAAGAGCAATCTAATATGATATTACCCGTGTTAGAGAAATTGAAAACAAACAAGCCAATGTTTTTGGTAGGACATAGCATGGGTGGCCCTGTTGCAGTAAAAATGGCAGCCGATAATTCAACACTTTTTAAAACTATTGTAATAGTAGCAGGCGCCATAGATGTGGGCCAAGAGAAAAAAGAAAACTGGAGAAAAATAATGAATGTACGCCCATTTTATTGGTGCTTGCCCGGTGCATTTGGGCCAAGCAATACAGAATTACTATATCTAAAAAAAGATTTGATAGCATTACAAAATGATTTTGCAAAAATAACTTGTCAAGTTTTATTTGTACATGGCGATAAAGACACTTGGGTGTCTATACAAAATATTGCATACGGAAAAAAGATGATGATTAATGCCGCATCAATTTATGCAGATACTTTACGTGGCGCAGACCATCAAATACCTTGGAAGAATAGAGATACATTGAGGGATATTTTACTTGGTCTTAATTAATTATATTTTGCTTGGCTCAAAATGTCTTTAACTTGGCTCTATCAAAAAAAAAATATAAAATAACTTTGTGTGCAATTTTAATCAACAATTCAAACGCTTAATCTAAATCATAAAGGCAATACAGATTTGCTAACCGCAAAATCAAATTATAAAATACAATTTACAAATGCAATTAAGAAATAAATTCTAATAAATATAAAAACTAGTACATGATAAGAGAAGCCACTTTAAATGATATAGCGCAATTGTCAATATTATTTGATGAGTATCGTATTTTTTATGAAAAAGAAAGCGATTTAACTGGAGCTGAGTATTTTTTAAAAGAGCGATTAAGCAATAAGGAATCTGTTATCTATATTGCAGTTGATAGTAATAATCGCTTCTCAGGTTTTGTACAAATGTATCCGCTTTTTTCATCTACAAAAATGAAACGATTATGGTTACTAAATGATTTATATGTACATGCAGCACACAGAGGCAAAGGCTTTGGCGAAGCCCTAATTGAAAGAGCAAAAGAATTGGCAATGGCAACAAACGCATGTGGCTTAATGTTAGAAACTGCCAAAACAAATAAGATTGGCAATATGCTTTATAAAAAAACAGAGTGGATATTAGATGTAGACCATAATTTTTACAGCTGGGAAATTAAATGAATAAAACACTTTACAAAAAAAAATAAAATATATGACACGCTCACAACTACACCCAATGCCTGAATATTTTGACAGATACATCAACAAATGCGATGATGTAGATATTTTAGAAGCTATACAAATTAGTATAGATGAAATAAATAATTTTCCGATAGATAAATGGAAAGCACTTGGTGATAGAGTATATGCCCCAAACAAATGGACCGTAAAAGATATACTACAACATTTAATAGATTCTGAACGGGTGTTTGCTTACAGAGCCACTGCTTTTGCCAGAGGCGATGAGCAAACCATGCTTTCTTTTGATGAAGAATTATTTGGTAAAAATGCTGATGCAAACAACCGGAAAATTGAAGATTTAGTAGAAGAAATAAAAATACTCAGACAATCAATTTTATGCTTGTACAAATCATTTTCACCTGCAACATTGCAGATAATTGGCAATGGTTTTTCTGGAAAATATTCTGTAGGTAGCATTGGTTTTACCATAGCAGGGCATCAACGATGGCATTTGCAAATATTGGAAGAAAAATATTATCCGTTATTAGAATCGTGATAACTTTAAAATAATAATCCTACAAACACCTACACCAAGTGGTGTTTGTAGCGTTATATATTCAATCTAACCATCTTTATTTTTTTACCCCAACTCTATCACCGTTATCTCTGGCAATACTCCTACCCTACCAGGATAACCCAAAAAACCAAAGCCCCTATTTACATATAATTTTTGTGTAGCATCTTCGTACAAACCGCCCCATTGCTTATACACGTATTGTATTGGGCTCCATTTAAAACCAGGGATTTCTATACCAAATTGAAAGCCATGTGTGTGACCACTCAGCATTAAATCTACATCGGGGTAATTAGTTTTTACTTGTGCATCCCATTGGCTAGGATCGTGGCTCATCAATATTTTAAAAGGATATTTTTCTGTACCTGCATGTGCCAAATCCATACGACCGTGTTTTGGAAAACGAGCTTTGTTGCTCCAATTTTCAATTCCCAACAATGCAATTGCTTCGCCATTTTTTTCTAACGCTACATGCTCATTCATGAGTAAACGCCAGCCAAGGTTGGCATGTACTTTTTTTAAATTGATAAGATTTTGTTCTTTGCTCACGCCTTCTATTGGCCACTGTACATAATCGCCATAATCATGATTACCCAATATAGAAAATACACCCATTGGTGCTTTCAGCTGGTTAAACACATCCATGTACTCTTTCATTTCTGTGGCTTTATCATTTACTAAATCGCCGGTAAACAATATTAAATCTGCTCCTTCTTTCATTATCATATCTACACCATGTTGCACTGCTTTTTTATCCATAAAACTCCCGCTATGCACATCACTTATATGTATAATCCGCATGCCTTTAAAGGATGCTGGTAAATTATCAAAAGCCAATTTTAACCTATTAATATGATATTTATATTGGTTGCTATACCCATAAATTAAACTTCCAAACAAAGTAGAGCCCGCCGCTATACCAAGCCAGCTAAGGAATACAGAGCGGCTTATGCCATCACCACCTGTTTCAGCTAAATCTGTATTATTAAAAAATAATTTACCAACAAGCCATTGTATTAGCCTTCGCAAATCATCTACCAAAAAGAAAACTAGTGCAACCATTTTTGCAAAAAACAGGCCTATTATAACAGAAAATAAATAGGTGCGTACTTTTCTGCCAAGAAAACTGTGCTCGGTATATACAAACAATAAAAAGCCAATAACAGCTAAAATGGTAATGCTCCAATATATACCAAACAAAATTGTTTTGGTTTTTGGAGATAAATTTTGTGAAACATTTTTTACTGCCTGAAAAAAATAAGAATCCAGCAATAACATTACACCAATAAAAATAAAAACACCAAATGGAGAACGCATAAATAAAGTTGAAGGTTAATCTTAAAAGTTTAAAAACTCTTCTAATTGAGTTTGTATTGTTTTTATGACACTTGCATCTATAATTATACCTGCATCATCCAATACATTATGAACACTACTTATTGGCAAACGATTTGGGTGTACCGTTACTTTTATATGCAGCAGCGAACCCGTAAAATGTTCCATCCCTCTCATATTACCAGCACGCCCACTACTCACCCCTGTGAGTAATGCCTTTTTATTGTGCCACACATTCGCCACATCGCTATTGTCTATCATCAATTTTAAAATACCTGGAAAAGAACCATTGTATTCTGGCATGATAAAAATAAATTTATCTGCACTTTTTATATATTCATTTTCCATTGTTTCAAAAACATCGTTACGTACAAACACTTCTATCTCATCCAATGCAAGCAATTTGGCTTCAACATTTTTTTCTGCTAATAGTTTTTTATACTCTATTGCTATTTTTTTTGTACTACTTCCTTTTCTGTTTGTGCCTGCTATAATTGTTATCATATTACATTGCTCTATTGATAATTTGTTTAATTGTTTGCATAATAAGTGTAATCATTTTGTAATTTTAACAGCTTTTTTACCGCTTATTGAATTAGTATCGCCTTTAGTTTATACATTATATATCATTTTTCAGCACTTGAGTGTTTTCGCCTTAACAATTAAACATTTTTTCGCTAAAATTGCCGAAGTTTGCAAAATTACTTTCATAAGTTTACATTTGGAGAAAAAACTCCCAAAATAACAAATAAATAGCGTACATCGCAATGGCAAGAATAATAGGAATAGCTAATCAAAAAGGCGGCGTAGGCAAAACCACCACTGCAATAAACCTTGCAGCTAGCTTTGCTGTATTAGAGTACAAAACATTATTGGTAGATGCTGACCCGCAAGCCAATAGTACCACTGGCTTTGGTTTCGATTTGCAAAACATAACCAAGAGTTTGTACGATTGTATGGTAAATGAGGCCACAGCAAGCGATGTAATTCTAAAAACAGAAATGTCTTTTCTTGATATTATACCATCTCATATAGATTTGGTAGGTGCCGAAATAGAAATGATAAACTACCCAAACAGAGAAGGTATCTTAAAAAAAATATTGGAAGAAGTAAGAGATGAATACGATTTTATTGTAATTGATTGTTCTCCATCTTTGGGTTTAATAACGGTGAATGCATTGGTAGCATCAGATAGTGTGGTGGTGCCTGTACAAACAGAATTCTTTGCGTTGGAAGGATTGGGCAAACTATTAAACACAGTAAAAATTGTACAAAACAGATTAAATACAGAGTTACAAATAGAAGGAATTTTGATGACGATGTACGATGGTCGTTTGCGTTTGTGCAACCAAGTGGTGAGCGAGGTTCGTCGTCATTTTGACGAAATGGTTTTTAGTAGTATTATCCATAGAAATACAAAGTTAAGTGAAGCGCCAAGTTTTGGAAAGCCTGTAATTTTGTACGATGCAGATAGTAAGGGTTCCGTAAATTATTTAAACCTTGCAAAAGAAATTTTGCAGAAAAATAATTTGACGAAGATGGCGAATGCTGAAAGGCAAATGGGCAAATAGGCAAATATGCAGATATGCAAATGTAGGAAACCAAATGAGAAAATAAGCCAATGTGAAAATGGGCAAATGTCTATAACAAAGTATTTTAAAATAGTAAACAATTATTTATACAAATTACAAAAATGAAAAAATGAAAAGTTATGATGCGACAAATTGAGTAAATACTATTTTGGTTTTAATTAAAAAACTTTAAGTTGCTATTTTCATATTTGCCCATTTTCACATTTTCACATTTACCTCATGAGTTTATCAAAAAAAAACGATGCATTAGGAAAAGGGATACGAAGCCTTTTGCAAAACATAGATACCGATCTAAAAAATACGGCAGGTAGTTTAAAACCCGAGATTGCAGAGCAAAAAGTAGGCGTGCAAAGGGTTGCACTTGATAAAATAGAAGTAAACCCCAATCAGCCACGTAAAGATTTTGATGAAACAGCCCTTAGCGAATTGGCTTCTTCTATAAAAATGCACAATATTATTCAGCCACTTACCGTATCTCAATTACCTGGCGGCAAGTATAGGCTTATAGCTGGCGAAAGAAGATACAGGGCATCTAAAATTGCTGGTTTAAAAGATGTACCGGTTTATGTAAGAGAAGCCAATGCAGACCAATTGCTAGAGCTTGCATTATTAGAAAATTTACAAAGAGAAAATCTTAATGCCATAGAAATTGCCTTGTCTTATAAACGCTTAATGGAAGATTTGGATTATACACAAGAGCAAGTGGCAGAGCGCATGGGCAAAGAACGTAGCACAGTTACCAATTATATTCGTTTGTTAAAATTACCGCCAGATATTCAAGTGGCAGTGCGCAATGGGGTTATAAGCATGGGGCATGCAAGAGCTTTAATAAATGTAGATATGATAGATAAACAATTGTTTATTTTTTCTGAAATAAAAAACAAACAATTATCTGTACGCCAAACAGAAGATTTGGTACGCAAAATGTATACAGGTGGAGCAGCTGTTAAAGCTTCTGTAAAACCTGATTTACCTCCTGCATTTAAAAAAATAGAAGATAATTTAGCATCTAGCTTTGGCACCAAAGTAAAATTGGCACATAGCAAAAAAGGAAACGGCAGTATTACATTCGATTATTATTCGTTAGATGAATTGAATGGGCTGTTAGATAAGTTGAAGATTAATGTTAGCTAATGAAGTATTGTTTAATTGTTTTATTGTTAAATTGTTTTATTGCTTCTGCACAAAAAAAAGTTGTGCTAGAAAAAGATTCATCTATAACCGTTAACACAAATAATTTTAATAAATATTTAGATACTGCTGCGATTAAAAAATACAAACCAAGCATAGCCATCAAGCGCTCTGCAATGCTGCCTGGCTGGGGGCAATACACCAATAAAAAATACTGGAAAATTCCATTAGTCTACGCTGGCATTGGTTTTCCTACTTATTTATTTTTTCGAAATTTAAAACAATACAGAGAAGCCAAAGAAGCATTTAATTTAGCTTCTGATACCGATCCATTAAACGATATATTTATAAAAGAACCTTACTACAGTGTGCGTTCACAACCAGATAGAATTAGGGTTTTTAGAAATCAAGTGCGGCAAAATGTAGATTACTCTGTATTATTTTTTGTAATTTTTTGGGGCTTAAATGTAGCCGATGCAGCAGTAGATGCTAACCTTAAAACCTTTGACGTAAGCGATGATATTAGCATGAGAATAAAAGGGGGGTATAGTGAAATGGCAAAAACGAATGGGGTGAGTGTAGTGTTTAATATTGGGAAGCGGAAGTAAATTGTTGCATTGTTTAATGGTTAAATTGTTTTTGAAGCAATTCTAAAAAAAAATGATGAGAATAGGATTAATAGGTTATGGTAAAATGGGCAAAGCAATTGAGGAAATTGCATTGCAAAAAGGGCATGAAATTGTTTTGAAAATATCAGATGAAAATCTTGAAGATTTTACAAAAGAAAATGTACAGTTATGCGATGTAGCTATCGAATTTACTGGGCCTGAAAGTGCCGTGGCAAACATGCGCATGTGTATAGATGCAGGCGTGCCAGTTGTGTGCGGCAGCACAGGTTGGGTAGCGCACGAAGAAAATATAAAGAAATATTGTACAGAAAAAAACGGAACACTTTTATATGCAAGTAATTTTAGCATTGGGGTAAATATATTTTTTGAAGTAAATAAAAAACTTGCCGCATTAATGGCTTCGCAAAAAGCGTATAATGTAAGCATAGAAGAAATTCATCATACCCAAAAGAAGGATGCGCCAAGCGGCACCGCTATTACCATAGCACAGCAGATAATTGCAGAAAGAGATGATAAAAAAAGCTGGACAGACCACACTCCTATCTTAGAAAGCGAAATAGAAATTGTGAGTAAAAGAATAGACCTTGCTCCAGGTACACACTATGTAAAATATACATCTGATGTAGACGATATAGAAATAATACACACAGCACACAACAGAAAAGGGTTTGCAGCAGGAGCAGTTGTAGCTGCAGAATTTGTTGCTGCCAAAAAAGGGATTTTTAGTATGAAAGATATTTTACAAATATTCTAAAAATGCTAACGTAAAAATGCCCCACAAATGAATTGCAGGGCATGAATATTTTAAATAATTTATCATAATGAATATGCTACCCTTACGCCAAATGCTCCACCAGCATCGCTATAGCCTGTATATTTTACCAATACATCCAACTTGTCATTTATCTTAAATCCCAAGCCAGGTATATAAGTAAATTTTGTACCCAACGAAGATGCCCCTGAAAATACACTAACTCCCAACTCTGCGGCACCATAAAAATTACTAGCAAAATTATATTTTACACCTGCTAAAATAGGAATTACTGCTGAGTTTCGAATTTTAGTAGCAGCAACACCCGGAATAATACTGGGCAATTTTCTACCTACATATTGTATGATACCAGAGTTTACGGTAATGTATGATTTTTCATCCATTGCATACTCTAATTGTGCAGTAGCACCTAGACCGATGGAATAAGCAATATTTAAGTTACCCGTAGCAAAACCAAGCTCGGCTCCTACATTAAATTTTACTTTACTATCATTTTTTTGTGCATAAGAAGTTAAGCTAACAATTATAATTACCAAACTAAGTAATATTTTTTTCATTTTATTTTTAATTTTTGAAATGCAAATTTAGTAAGTAATTTTTTTTGAAAATAATTTACTTTGTTAAAACTGATATTAACATACAAAAAAAAGGTTGCAAATAATTGCAACCCTTTTATAAAAAATTCTTTGGTTAAGCTTTTGGTGCTTCGTCAACTGCATCAGCAGCTTTTTCAGCATCACCACCTTTACCAGTAAGCTCTTCAAATTTATCTTCAGCTTTATCTTTTAATTCTTCTGCTTTGTCTTTAGCTACTTCCCAAGCATCTTCTGCCTTGTCTTTTACATCTTCCCATACATCGCCTGCTTTGTCTGCAAGTTCTTCAGCTTTGTTTTTTAATTTGTCGAAAAAACTTTCTTCTTCTTTAATGATTTCTTCACTCATGATTTTAATTTTTTAAGGATTTTAATAATGAGCGAAATTATGCATTTTTATTTCAACTCTAATAAAAGGAAGCAAAATTTTACCAAATTCTTGCTCTATTTTCAAGTTATAAGAACATAGTATTTCCTTCTTTAATATTAAATTCCGTGTAAAAAGGATCAAAGTTTACGAAAGGGCCATGTAAAGGAAACAATGTAGTCAGTTCATAAAAAACTCCGAAGTAAAACTTCGGAGTCCTTTAAAATTATTCTGAGAACAATTAAGCAATCTCAACCTCAGCACCAGCTTCAGTTAATTTTGCTTTAAGGTCTTCAGCTGTTGCTTTATCAACACCTTCTTTAATTGCTTTTGGAGCACCATCAACTAAATCTTTAGCTTCTTTCAAACCTAAGCCTGTAAGATCTTTAACGATTTTTACGATAGCTAATTTGTTTGCACCTGCTGCTTTCAAGATAACATCAAAAGATGTTTTCTCTTCTGCTGCTGCTGGACCATCGCCTGCGCTCATTACCACTGCTGCTGCAGCTGGTTCAATGCCGTATTCTGATTTTAAGAATTCAGCTAGTTCTTGTACTTGTTTTACTGTTAAACCTACTAGGCTTTCAGCCAATACTTTAATATCTGCCATGTTTTTTGTTTTTTTCCGACTTCATGTTCGCTTTCACGAATCCGACGGAGTGTTTTAAAAAAAAATTAAGTGCCTTTATTTAACCATCCGGCCAGGTTGTAAATTTAATTATGCTTCAGGAGTAGCAGGTGTTTCGTCTGCTGGCGCCTCAGCAACTGCTGGTGCTTCTACAGATGGAGCTGCTTCTACTACTGGGGCCGCTTCTGCAACTGCTTCAACTACTACTGGAGCTGCTTCTGCAACAACAGGAGCTGCTACTTCTTCAACAACTTCTTTAGCTGAATCTTTGTTTTGCAATGCACCCAATACACGTTGTATTGGAGCAAGCAACAATCCGATAACTTCACCAACAAGCTCGTTCTTCGTTTTTATCATGGTAAGTGCCTTCAATTGGTTATCACCGGTGAATACATCTCCATTAATAAACGCAGCTTTAAGCTCAGGTTTTTCGTTGTTATTTGCCTTACGGAAACCTGCAAGAATAACAGCTGGATCTTTTGGATTTTCGCTGAACATCAAAGCAGTTACTTTATGCAAAGAATCAAAAACACCTGCGTATTTTTCTGCATCAATGCTTTCTAATGCTTTTTTAATTAAAGTGTTTTTAGCCACTTTCATTTCTACTTGCTTATCAAAGCAATGAGCACGTAATGTGCTTATTTGTTCTACAGAAAGGCTTTCTGTATCTGTAATGTAGAAGTTACTGTATTGAGAGAATTTACCTTTCAATACTTCTATTACATCATTTTTTTCTTGTTTTGTCATTTCAATTATTTTTTATCCTACCCCTCTCCCTTGGAGAGGATGGGTGAGGTTTTTAGTTTTGAACAGATTTAGTATCAACCAAAATGCCTGGGCTCATAGAGCTTGCCATGCTTACACCTTTTAGGTAAGTACCTTTACTTGTAGCTGGCTTCAATTTAATAAGAGCATTTATAAATTCCATTGAATTTTCAACCAATTTTTCAGGTGCAAAACTCACACGACCGATAGATGCATGAATGATACCTGCTTTATCTACTTTAAATGCAATTTTACCCCCTTTCAAATCTTTTACTGCACCAGCAACATCATTAGTAACAGTACCAGTTTTAGGATTTGGCATAAGGTTACGTGGGCCTAGCACTTTACCAAGTTTACCCATTTTAGGCATTACTGATGGAGTAGCTACGATAACGTCAACATCTGTCCAACCGCCTTCAATTTTTGCAATGTACTCGTCTAAACCAACGAAATCTGCACCAGCTGCTGTAGCTTCTGCTTCTTTATCTGGCGTACAAAGTACTAAAACAGATTTTGTTTTACCTGTACCATGAGGTAATGAAACCGTACCACGAATGGCTTGATCAGCTTTTTTAGGATCTACACCTAAACGTACGTGTAGGTCTACAGAGCTATCAAATTTTGTTGTATTAATATCTTTAACTAGAGCAGATGCTTCTTTTAAGGTATAAGCTTTGTTAGCGTCAACCTTAGCATTTGCTAGTTTTCTTTTTTTAGTAATCATTTTTTAAAAAGTTTTGTGATGACATCCTCCTTACGGCGGACAAGATTAATTTTCCCAAGGTGCTTTACCTTCTACAGTAAGACCCATGCTGCGTGCAGTACCAGCTACCATACTCATTGCGCTGTTGAGCGTAAATGCGTTAAGGTCGGGCATTTTATCTTTCGCAATTTCTTCTACTTGAGCCCAAGTAACTTTACCCACTTTTACACGGTTTGGCTCTTTAGAACCAGAAGTGATTTTAGCAGCTTCCATTAATTGTACTGGAGCAGGAGGCGTTTTGATGATAAACTCAAAAGATTTGTCAGCATAAACTGTAATGAGAACTGGTAATACTTTACCAGGTTTGTCTTGGGTACGAGCGTTGAATTGTTTACAAAACTCCATGATGTTGATACCCTTAGAACCCAATGCAGGCCCAATTGGCGGTGC
>JAYTLA010000127.1:0-63300 GCA_043729825.1 Ferruginibacter sp. | reverse complement strand
ATTTGTTCATATCAAACTTTATTGTGTAGTAACTACAAAGTTGATAAAGGGTGGTCACAAAACCACCCTTATTTTTAATTTATATCGGACAACACTATTTCAAAATCAATAATCACAATAGTTTTGCATTTAAAATTAAAGTGCTGAATTATTTCCTTTAAATATTTTAGCGTTTCCAGTGTCAGACACCTATAAAACAGAACGTCTATTTCGCAGAGTGCTTGTAAGGTGTCTGACACATTTAGAAAATTTCTTCGATATATATTTGTGGTCTCCAATAAATGTGTCAGACACCTGCAAGTAGTTTTTAAATTTTTAGTCCGTACATAAGGTGTCAGACACTGTGAGCACTTTAATCATTTATGGTTACTAAAATTTTATTTTACAAAAATTAATTTCCCAAATTAGTCCAACTTATATTTGCAACAAATTAAAAAACATGGTAAAAGCTGGCATACTCGGTGGCGGACAATTAGGTAGAATGCTTTTACAAGCAGCCATAAATTACCCCGTAGAAACTTTTGTAATGGAAAACGATGCTACATGCCCTGCTGCACATCTTTGCCATCATTTTACCAAAGGCGATATTACCAATTTTGAAGATGTATATAATTTTGGAAAAGCATTAGATGTACTTACCATAGAAATTGAAAATGTAAACGAAGATGCCTTACAAAAATTGGAAGATGAAGGTGTAAAAGTTTTTCCTAAACCATCTGCATTAAAAATTATAAAAAATAAAATTACCCAAAAAGAATTTTACAAAGCTATTGAAGTGCCTTCTGGCGAATTTGTAGTTACTTATTCTAAAGCAGATTTAGAACAACACAAATTTTTTATACCAGCGGTGCATAAAATTGCCCATGGTGGCTATGATGGCAAAGGCGTATTACTCATAAAAACAGCATCTGATTTTGACCATGCATTTGACTCAGCAGCAGTGTTAGAAAAAATGGTGGATATAAAAAAAGAATTATCCATGATTATTGCCGTAAGCCAAACTGGCGAAACGGTTATTTATGAACCAGTAGATATGGTGGTAGATCAACAATTAAATTTATTGAACTATCAAATAAGCCCAGCTGTAATTCCCGAAAAAGTAATGTGGAAGGCAGAGGCAGTGGCATTAAAAGTTGTAAAAGAATTAAAAAGCTCAGGCATATTTGCTGTAGAATTATTTGCAGATGTAAACGATAATATTTTTGTAAACGAAACTGCCCCACGTGTTCACAACAGTGGCCACCATAGCATTGAAGCCTGCTACAGTAGCCAATTTGATATGCTTTGGCGTGTAATGCTTGCTTATCCATTGGGCAATACAGACCACATTTTACCATCGGCTATTGTAAACCTCATTGGCGAAGAGGGACACTCTGGCGAAGCACATTACGAAGGCTTAAAAGAAGTGTTGGGCATGGATAATGTATTTGTACATATTTATGGAAAAAAGCAAACTAGACCAGGCAGAAAAATGGGGCATGTAACTATTTTAAGTAACGAGCCTCAGGAATTGTTGCATAAGGCCAACCAGATAAAGCATTTGTTAAAAGTAGTTACAAAATAATTTTCTAAAACCACCATAAAATAAATACATGAAATGAGCCATAACAAAAGTTGATACCAACCGAAATGTTCATAGGCGAATAACATGTGGCTAAAAAAAATAAAAATAAACACATGAAACCAACTGTAGCAATTATAATGGGCAGCAGCAGCGATTTACCAGTTATGCAAGCCGCAGCAGATATTTTAAATGAATTTGGGGTACCGTATGACCTCACTGTTGTATCTGCACACCGCACACCAGATCGTATGCGTACCTATGCTATGGATGCAAAAACAAAAGGTATAAAAGTAATTATTGCAGGCGCTGGTGGTGCAGCGCATTTACCTGGAATGGTGGCTGCGTACACTACCCTTCCTGTAATTGGTGTGCCTGTAAAATCTAGCAATTCTATAGATGGGTGGGATTCTATCTTATCTATTTTGCAAATGCCAAATGGTGTACCTGTGGCTACTGTAGCGCTTAACGCAGCAAAAAATGCAGGTATTCTTGCTGCGCAAATATTAGGAACGAGTGATAAAGAAATTTCTAAAAAATTAGTGGCTTATAAAAAGAAAATGGAGAAGGAGGTGATGAAGATGGCGGAAACATTAAACACAATTGTTTAATTGATTACTTGTTAAATTGTTGTTTTAGACTACAAATTTTTAAAACTTATTTTACTTCTTTATACTTTTTCAACAATTCAATTTGATTTTTAGCTCTATTAAAATTTTGTTTTTCATAGCATGCTCCATAATATACATCATCATTTAAATAGTCAGTAACAAATCGTAATGCTTGCATATACATAGCAAATTCACCTGCATAATGAAAACATTTTTTCTCTTCAATACTGAGTTCATCATACATTTCACTTAAATAGCCGTTTATGATTGCATCATAAAAATCTTTACGAATGGTTATTTTAGATAGATCATTTTCTTCTTCACTTACTGGGCATAAATAGGTACGCATCATATCTCCCACATCGCTTATAAAATACCCTGGCATTACGGTATCTAAATCTATTACACAAAGCGCATCACTATTTTTATCAAATAATACATTGCTTATTTTGGTATCGTGGTGCGTAACTCGTTGTTTAAAATTGGGGTTTGCAAGTATTGTCTTGTATGTATCCACAATATTTTTTTGGGCTAATAAATAATCAATTTCATTTGTGGCTTCTACAATTCTATTTTTATTTCCATTTTGCAAAGCGTTTTCAAATTGAGTAAAACGCAGTTGTAAATTATGGAAATTGGGCAAGGTGATTTGTATTTTACTTATATCAATTTCAGATAACAATTTTGTAAATTTTCCAAATTGTGCAGCCGCTTTAAATGCTTGCTCAGCATTGCTTACAACGTTATACGACTTACTGTTCTCCACAAAATGAAACAATCTAAAATAGCCCTCATTCTCAATGTGCAGTAGTTGTTTCCCATTAGGCAATGCAATGGGTGTGGTAAATAAATAATTAGGATGATGTATTGAAAGAAAATCAGCAATACCCCTAATATTTTCTTCGATAGCAAATGGATTTTTAAAAATAGCATCATTTATTTTTTGTAAAATAAATTGTTTGTTTGTAGGCGTAATAATTTTATAAGTATCATTTATAAGTCCCACACTTATTTTTTCTACAATGCATTTTTCAGGTTAATTAAATTGCTTTAAAATTGAATTAAGCATATTTTCTCCATTAGTAATTATCATGTAAAGCAAATATTGGTTTTCTGTACATCCACTGCCCACCTGTAAAATCAGGGAATTCCACTGTTTCGTTACCCAAAGCTATGCTCTGCTCACTCAATGGACTTATAGCACTCCAAACTGCCGCATCATACACATCAAGCGGGGTAGGTTGTTTTGCTTTTATGCTTTCTACAAAACTATTCACCACAAAAAAATCCATACCACCATGCCCTGCTCCTTCTGCAGCTGATTCATATTTTTTCCAAAGTGGATGGTCGTATTTGTCTAACCAAGATTTTGCATTATCCCAAACATGAGCCTTTTCAGATTTCCCCTCTATGTACATTCCTTTGTTAACATCCATCCAAATACCTTCTGTACCCTGCACTCTAAAGCCAAGCGAATATGGTCTTGGCAAATTGGTATCATGCTGTAATAAAATGGTTTCGCCATTGGCACAATTAATGTTTGTAGTAACCACATCTCCCAATTTGAATTCCACTTTTGCATTTGGATGTGTAGTTCCACCTTTTTTTACAATATGATTGTGCAAGCCACGAGCTTTGCTACTAAAGGAACACAGAGAAGTAAAACGATTACCCCTGTTTATATTTATGTAATTTCCAATTGGTCCTACACCATGCGTAGGATACAAATCTCCATTGCGATGTACGCTATGTTCTGTTCTCCATTTGGCTTCGCTAAAGCCTTTTTCACCAAACTCTACGCCATGTCCATAAGGGTTTATGCCATCATTAAATTTTACTTCTCGCAGATCATGTTGGTAGCCGCCTTGCAAGTGTATGAGCTCACCAAACATGCCTTGCCTTACCATATTAAGTACCGCCATTACATCTCTTCTGTAGCACACGTTCTCCAACATCATCACATGCGCATTGTTTTTTTCTGCTGCATACACAACATCCCAATGGTCTTGCAAACTAATACCAATTATAACTTCGCTTCCCACATATTTTATACCCGCATTAATGCTATCTATAATCATGGATTTATGCCACTCCCAGGGTGTGGCTATTAAAATACCGTCTATGCCTTTATATTTTTCTAATAATTTTTTGTAACTGTAATTATCTCCTGTAAATACCTCAGGCATTTTTTTATTAAACTTTATCACCAATTCTTTAGCAGCCTTAAGCATAATATCGCTTATATCGCAGATGGCAACTACATCCACATCATCTCTGCGAAGTAGTAATTCTAAATGATCTTGCCCACGTAAGCCTGTGCCAATAATGGCTATTCTTACTTTTACGTTTGGCATATTATCTAGCGCAAATAAATTACCATTGGGCAATAAAATAAAACCTGAGGAAGCAATACCTACATTTTTAATAAAATTTCTGCGGAGCATAAAGCGTAATTTTAGAAAAGTAAAAGCTATGAAAAAGAAAACTGTTTTACAGTTTATAGTTGCCACAAATTACACGAATTAACACTAATTATAAAACCATTCGTGAAAATTTGTGTGATTGGTAGCTAAGAAAATCACTTAGCAAGCAAAAACATATCCGCAATTACAAACACTGCAAACACTACCGATGCAATACCATTAGCAGTCATAAAAGCAATGTTAACTCTACTTAAATCGTTAGGCTTTACAATAAGATGTTGGTAAATAAGCATGCCGGAAAAGACTGTAGCACCTATCCAATACAACCAACCAAAATGCCCATAATAACCAGCAAAGCAAATGGCCAATGCAGCTATTGCATGCAATACTTCCGAAATATGCAATGCCTTTGCTTTACCCATCACAGACGGCATGGAGTATAGGTTGTTTTCTTTATCGAAAGCTTCGTCTTGCAAGGCAAAAATAATATCGAAACCGCTTACCCAACAAACCACTGCTATAGAAAATAAAATAGGCAACCATGCAAATGCGCCAGTAACGGCAAGGTACGCTCCTATGGGCGCAAGGCTAAGTCCAATACCCAATACCAAATGGCACAAAAAAGTAAACCGCTTTGTATAACTGTAAAATAAAATAACAAACAAAGCCACAGGGCTTAAATAAAAACAAATCCTGTTAATAAAAAATGTACACACTACAAAAATTACACACATTAAAATAGTAAAAAACAATGCATTTTTTTCTGAAATAATGCCTGCGGGTATTTCTCTAATGGCCGTGCGTGGATTTTTGGCATCAAATTGCCTATCGAGATAACGGTTGAAAGCCATGGCGGCGGAACGGGCGGTTATCATGCAGATGAGAACAAATACAAATGTGCTAATGTGCTGATGTGCTAATGTGCTAATGGAAGACCATTCGCTCCAACCAATTGAATCATTAAGATTATATTGGCTTCTACTTTTTAACAATCCTAAAAAAAATCCTATCAATGCAAAGGGCATTGCAAAAATGGTATGCGAAAATTTTATAAGGGAGAGGTAGTTTTTAATAGTTGGCATGATATGGATTAAGAGTAGAATTTTTTAATCCGCTCATTTATTTCTTTTATAGTAATGGTTTCTTGGTCAGATTTATCATAAATACTTAACAAAATAATTTGAGATTCTGTAACTTCTACAAATGTTATAACCCTTGCTCCACCTAGCTTACCTGCAAGTTTACTTTTAATGGACAACCGAATTTTATAAATATTATTACCGAGTGATGTACCTTGAAATGGATTTCTTTCAAGTGATTTTTTTAGTTCAACTAGTTCAGTTTTAAATTTCGGATACTTTTTTAGGAGTTTCTTTATTTCTTTTGCAACCTGAGGTGTGTTTACTATATTATAACTCATCTAGTAATTCTGAGAAGTTTTGTAATTTCAATTTACCTTTCTTGTGCATCTTCAATTCCTTAAACCCTTGCTCTATACCTTTCAATACTTTTTCTTTTGAAGGCTTCTCATACACCTCCACATCAATCTTCATTGACTTCAAAAAATCTAAAACGGCTTTTGACTCAGCCTTATTTTTTGGATTTGCAATTATTGAGTCCATTTCTTAAATAATTTTTATAAAGTTATTACTTTTTTTAAAATAGCAAATAAAATAAATCGATAAATATTGCATAATAAAAGATGAATAAAGATATACTGTTGAAAGGAGCCCCGCCGAATGCTGGACCAATGAAACTCAATCAAGGGTTTTCAGTTTGTCAACAAAAAAATTAACCATTTATCCTACACCTCACAATCTCCCACAACACCACCCCTGCCGCAGTTGCAATATTCAACGAATGCTTTGTACCAAATTGTGGAATTTCAATACAGCCATCACAAAGCTTTATTGTTTCCAATTCTACACCGCTTACTTCGTTGCCAAAAATAACTGCTACTTTTTCTGTAGATGTAAAAGCCACTTCTTGCAACATAAGGCTGTTTACCACTTGCTCCACGGCATATACTTTATAGCCGTTTTCTTTTAGTAAATTTATTGCTTCTGCAGCATTGGCAAAATGTTTCCACTCTACTGTATCTTCTGCACCTAGCGCTGTTTTTTTTATTTCTTTGTGTGGAGGTGTGCAGGTGTAACCTGTAATGTATATGGCTTCTAGCAAAAATGCATCTGCGGTACGAAACACACTCCCTACATTGTATGCACTGCGAATATTTTCCAACACTGCAATCACAGGTGTTTTATTGATGCGCTTAAATTCTTCTGGACTGATTCTATTCAAATCATCCATGCTCAACTTTTGTGTCATGAAGGAATTGTTTCACTTTTTGGTATTTGCATACTCAATTTTAAATCGGCAAAAGCACTTGCTGCTTTTACAAAATTCACAAACAAAGGATGTGGGTTTTCAACAGTACTTTTTAACTCTGGGTGATACTGTACACCAATAAAATATGGATGTCCTTTAAGCTCTACAATTTCTACCAATTTACTTTCGGGGTTTCTACCACTAGCAATTAAACCTGCTTGTTCAAAATCGTTTAAAAAATTATTATTAAATTCCCAACGATGCCTATGTCTTTCGCTTATTAATTCGCTATCATAAATTTGATGTGCCAATGTGTTTGGTGCAATCTCGCATGGGTATGCACCCAAGCGCATGGTACCCCCTTTTTTCTTTACCTTTTTTTGTTCTTCCATCAATGCAATTACTGGGTACGGAGTTGATGTATTCATTTCGGTAGAGTGTGCATCTTTCCAACCCAATACATTTCTTGCAAACTCAATTACCGCCATTTGCATACCTAAGCAAATACCAAAAAATGGCATTTTATTTTCTCTTGCATATTTTACGGCAATAATTTTTCCATCTACTCCCCTAGCTCCAAATCCGGGTGCCACAAGCAATCCATCGAGTTCACGCAATTTATCTCCCACATTTTCGTCGGTTAAAAATTCACTGTGCACATTTACAATTTGTACTTTGCACTGGTTCATGGCACCTGCGTGTATGAAAGATTCTAAGATGGATTTATATGCATCTTGCAATTCAATATACTTTCCAATCAAACCAATTTTTACACGGCTTTTTGGGTAATTCAATTTATCTAAAAAACCACGCCACTTGGTAAGCTCTGGGGCAGAATATCCATTAATTTGTAATTGCTTTAGTACAATTACATCCAAGCCTTCTTGCAGCATTTTTAATGGCACTTCGTAAATGGTACTTGCATCCAAGGCTTCAATAACTGCACCTGGTTTTACATTACAAAACAACGCTACTTTTCTTCTTATTTCATCGCTCAATGGGTGTTCGGTTCTGCACACAATTACATCTGGATGCACACCTTCTTGGCTAAGCATACGCACACTATGCTGCGTAGGCTTTGTTTTTAATTCTTTAGCCGCTTTTAAATATGGTATAAGTGTAAGATGCACCACCATACAATCTTCCTCAGGTAGCTCCCATTGCAACTGACGCACGGCTTCTACAAAAGGTAAACTTTCAATATCACCCACTGTACCACCAAGCTCAGTAATGACAATATCAAAATTTCCTGCTTCGCCAAGCAACAGCATTCTACGTTTTATTTCGTCGGTAATATGGGGTACAACTTGTACCGTTTTACCTAAGTAATCGCCTTCTCTTTCTCTATTAATTACGGTTTGGTAAATGCGCCCAGTGGTTACATTATTGGCTTGAGATGTGGGTGTATTGAGGAAACGTTCGTAATGCCCTAGATCCAAATCTGTTTCTGCGCCATCGTCTGTAACGTAGCATTCTCCATGCTCGTATGGGTTTAAAGTACCAGGGTCCACATTTAAATATGGATCAAACTTTTGAATAGTAACCGTAAGCCCCCGAGCTTGCAACAACTTTGCTAGTGATGCTGCAATAATGCCTTTACCTAATGATGATGTTACACCACCTGTTACAAAAATAAATTTCGCCATAATAGTATTGAGTATATAGTATTGAGTATTGAGACTGGGCTTCAATATTTCAAATACTATTTATTTTATCTAACGTCTTGTGTCTGATATCTTGTGTCTAGATTCGACCTACAAAAATGAGAAAATTAATTCTCGGAGGTCGTGCAAATATAGAGCAAATGTTTGGGAGGAAGAAAATAAGTGCAAAAAAAGAAAAAATACGTAATACTTAAAAAGTAAGAATACACATAAAATGGGCTATACCTTTCGATATAACCCATTCCTAATCTAATTGAAATTGTATTATTTATTCATTCGGCAATACGCTCCAATATACAATTACAATTCTTCTACGCTCATCGTTTACTTTATAATTTTTGATAGACGGATCAGGCAATTGCTCTCCACGACCAGCTTCAATATTTTCGAAAGTTATTTTTGGTAAGGCTACAAATTCGATAGACTTTTCTTTAATTGTTTTTGTAAATAAATTAGACAATTCCTCAGCCCGTAAAGCCGATAAACTTACATTGAGTTGAGCTTTTGTTGGAGCATCTAATTTTGAAAATGTGGCTAATTCTTTGTACAACTTAGACCCTACAGCAATTTGAGTTGCATCTGCATATCCATTCACAAGAATGGTAGCTGTGCGAGGAATTTCTGCGTATTTATTTGAAAATTTTATCAAGGAATCAATTACTGGAGAAAAATATTTTCTAGCCTTTTCTGATTTTTCTGCTGGTATAGCATAGCCACCTGGTCCAAAAAATGCGGCCAAGGAAAACAATGTTTTTGTGGAAGTCTTTAACCCTTCCTCTATCATATCAAAAGTATATTGCCTCGACTTTGCAGATTTATTCACCACAGAATCTATTATCAATACTCTTGATTTGATAGATGCACTATTTGCTGCATAATCTTCTGGTATGCTAATTCTTTTTTCTAATAATTTTATTTCTTTTGCATTGTCTTCAATACGCTTTAGGTAACGTGCAAGTCGAGTATCTACTCCTGTAGCCATTGCACTATCAATTTTACCACTTGCTAGCACATCCCCCTTTACATCGCCAATGCCATCAATCTTTTTTACATCTTTTTTCTGCTGCGCATCTGCATTGCCTAGGATGGCCTTCAGTTGCTTTTTTTCTGCTCCAAGGTTCGATTTGGTTATCTCCTCTTCTACATTGGTAAATTGTGCATATCTTTCGGGGCTTCTACTAATTATCGTTCTGCAATACTGAGGTACTCCATTTATTAGCGCAAGGCATTTTCTTTTTACAATATTTAATGAACTTAATTGTGTCTTAAGATCAAAACCAACTTTTTTTAAAGAATCATTTTCTTTTTGCAATTCTGCAAGCTTGCCTTTGTATAATTTAGATGTAGAGTCGGTAATTTCTCCCTTTGCTAATAAGCTATCATCTAAATTATTTAGCTCTTTTATTCTGTCAGATTCTTTTTCTAAAACACTTGTAGTTTTAGCAAGATTTTCTATAAACCTAGCCTGAGACATTTTAAAGAACTCTTTATAATTCTTTGGGTTTTCAATTGTCGTAGAAGGATTAGACTGTGCAAAGCCTAGGCTATGAACCATCACTAAAATTGCCGAAAATAATAACGTTTTTTTCATCTATTTAATGTTAAATTAATTTGTTGGTACTGGTTTAATATCAAAATCTGTGTTATCAACTTTTTTTGCTTTTTCTTTTACAACCACAGGTTTTGTTACTATAGGTGGCCGTGGTTTAAAGAAGATATTTTTTCTAACAAGTATTATCTTTTCATCTATACCCAAACTAGTGTCCGTATCACTTTTTCTATGCCTCACAAAAACTTTTTTATCATAAAAAAAAGAATCATCATCATCTTTAGTTTTTGATTGCGAAGTCGTATCATTTTCTATACCTGTATTATTAGCATTAGCAATATCTAAATTGTCGGTTTGTTTTGGTGTAGATAATTTGGGAAGCATGACAAATAAGATCGCAACAATTGTTGCAATCCAAATAATTGAAAATCCAAATATGGCTAACTTTCTATTCATTTTAATTTGTGTAGAACCTATATTGTTTTAGTTGTGGTTAGAACCGTATTAATTTCTCTCATTAATATTGGTTCTGCTTTAAGTAATTTATCTAATTCTTCATTTATTAATGTCCAATTTTCCGATTCTACTCTTCCTTCAATGCTATCCAACATTAATTTTAGGGGTGTATTTGTTGATATCGAAGAAACAGTCGTTTTCATATGATGTGCAAGCCTTAAAACTTCTTTTTTATCTTTTTCAAAAACCGCTAATTTTAGTTGTTTCAATTCGTTTGGAAATTGCTCTCTAAACTGATACATTACTTCGTTTATAAACCCAGCGTTTTCAGAAAAAATATTATTTAAATAATCTACATCAATATATAGTAGATCATTTCCCACAACTGGTGGTTTTTGTAACTCAAAACCATTTACAAGAGAAGATCCTAAATATTTCTCCAGCATACCAATAAATACAGTTTCATCAATAGGCTTAGAAATATAGTCGTTCATCCCTGCTTGAATGCACTTCTGTTTTTCAGTTGGCAAAACGTGTGCAGTCATTGCAATCATAGGAATATTCAACCCCAATTCTTTTCTAACTTTATTAGCAGCTTGATAACCATCCATTATTGGCATTTGAATATCCATTAATACTAAATCGTATTTTTCTTTACGCAATATATCTAATACTTGCTGGCCATTTTCAGCAAGATCATACGAGAGGTTCCACTGCTGCAATATGAATTTTAGTAACGTTTGATTTGTTTTATTATCTTCTGCTACTAATATTTTATAATTGCTAAATTCTTTTTTTGCATTTGCACTTTGCGTTATACTTGTTGTGTTGCTTGTTTCTTCTTCTGGCTTATTTACATATTCATAACTAAGTATTACTTTAAAAGTAGCACCTTCTCCTAAATTACTATCTACTGATATTTCCCCAGCTTGCATTTCTACAATTTTTTCTACTATAGATAAGCCTAAACCTGTACCACCATATTGCCTTGCAGTATTATTATCTGCTTGTTCAAAACGCTCAAATACAGCTGCCAATTTTTCTTTAGAAATACCAATACCAGTGTCTTTTATTATAAATTGAATTTTTACTTCATGTGCAGTTTTTTGTAATAATTGTACAGATAATTTTACTAACCCTTTTTCTGTAAATTTAATCGCATTATTTAAAAGATTTATTAAAACTTGGTTTAACCTTTCTGCATCGCCAATAAGTGTGGTCGGTATGTTTTTGTCATAATCAAATTCAAACTTTAATTTCTTTTCATTTACTTTATGCTGAAACATCATCTCTAGCGATGTGCATACTTCTTTTATACTAAATGGATTTTTAGTAATACGCATCATACCCGCTTCTATCTTCGAAATATCGAGTATATCGTTTACTACCGACAATAAATTTTCTCCTGAATTTTGTATAAGGTTTACAAATTGCTTTTGATCAGTATCCAACTTTGTCTTTTGCAATAAGCCAGCAAATCCAACCACTGCATTTATTGGCGTTCGTATTTCATGGCTCATATTTGCCAAAAATTGTTCTTTTACAATTGCCGAATTATCTGCCCTTTCTTTTTCTTTTGCTAATTTGTATATAAGAGAAAGCTGATCTAATAAACGTTTAATGATTAAAGTACCAAGTATAGCTAAAGACAATATGAAAATAATTGCTAATAAAGTATTTAATTTTAAAACTTTCTCGGAATAATTATTGGTTTTTACAAAAGTGGTTTTTAAATTATTTTCTAAGTTTTGCTGTATTACCAATACTTTATTGTACAAACTATCATTAATGGAAACAGCTAGTAATTGGTCTAGTTGTTTGGAGGTAAATTTTTGAGGTGTAGATACCTCATCGTTTTTAATAAACGTATTTAAATAACTCAATTTAGAATTTACAAGCACTCCTATATCATCCAATTCTGCTATTCTATCAGTAGTCCTATTTTCATTCTGGCTTTTAAGTATAGCAAGATGTCTAAAAATAATACTCAAAGTATCTTTTAAACTTTCTCTTGAAACTGATTTAGGATTTTTATGCTGTTGTCGTGCATATATTTCTGCAGACTCTACATAATACACAACCTCCTGTAATCTATTGTTAATTTCAAAAGTAGAATTGGCATTTTCATTTGCCTCTCTAAGAGCACGTATATTTTTTTGAGAGTAGTATTGGGTATATATAATAATACCAATGAGTAAAAGCAAAAAAGCAATTACAAACAACAAAGTATTGAATGTAGCTTTTCGTGGTTTTCTCATTTTTAAAAATTCTGTTTTATTTTAAGCACAGAAAATACTTTTATGCCAATTTTTTAAAATTGATTTGGTGATGCAAGAACGACTAAATATGTAAAATAGTATTGATTTTATCAAAATATTATACAAATATGACAATTCAAAATTAACTAAAATATTAACAATCAGGCAAATAAAAATTACTTTATGGGAATTGTTTGCAAATGTATTGAAAAAAATTATGTATAAATATTTAAAGATAAATTAGTTAATTCGTTTTCATCATTATTTCAATGGCATTATCATATTTTTCCTTCCATTTATCCACAATCCCCCAATTTTCATTTGTCACAGTTATTGTAGATGCTGCAACAAGCCCCAATTTTGAAAAAATAATATTTTTTGATTTTAAAACCTCCGTTAATTTTTCTTCTCCAATGCTAGAAACAGAAACCACTACCCTACTTTGCGCTTCTCCAAACCAATAAGCATCACTACGAATTTGTGCATCATTTTGCGAAGCAGAAAAACCAAGGTTATTGGTAAAAGCGCTTTCGAGCAATGTTACAAAAAGTCCTCCTTCGCTCACATCATGAGCAGAAGCAATTAATTTTTCTTTTATTAATGAAGAAATTGCTTGTTGCAAATTGAATTCTTCGTCTAAATCAAAATGTGGGCAAGGGCTAAATTCTTCTCCAATTATTTTGTGCAAATATTCTGATGAATTGATATCGTTTCTACTTTCACCAATTAAGTAAATAGCATCCCCTTCGTTTTTAAAATTCATCGTCATTTTATCGGCTACAGAATCAAGCAATCCAACCATACCAATTGTAGGTGTTGGATATACAGGTCCATCGGGGCTTTGATTGTAAAAACTTACATTACCTCCTGTAACTGGTGTATCAAATTTTATACAAGCGTCTCCCATTCCTTTTATAGCATTGCTAAATTGCCAATACACTTCGGGGTCGTAAGGGTTGCCAAAGTTGAGGCAATTGGTTACGCCCAAAGGTGTGCCACCACTGCATACGATATTGCGTGCTGCTTCTGCCACAGCTATCATAGCACCTTTGTAAGGGTCGGCAAATACATACCTACTGTTACAATCTGTTGTAAGCGCCAATGCTTTGTTTGTTGGCTTTGCAAGCACAACGGCCGCATCGCTTACGCCGTTTGTACTTGTATTGCCTGCACCCACCATGCTATCGTATTGCTCATAAATCCAACGCTTGCTGGCAATATTTGGTAAGGCAATTAATTTTTCTGCTACTGCTTTTAAATTTTGTGGCACTGGTATTTTTGTATCATCAAATACTTTTATCTTTTGTATGTATGCAGGTACACTTACATCACGTGTGTATTGTGGTGCGCCACCGCCAAGCACTAGTTCGTCTGCTGGTAATAGCGCTTCCAACAAACCATTCATAAAAAATTGCAACATACCATCATCGGTTACTTCTCCAATTTCGCTGCAAGGCAAATCCCATTTTTCAAAAATATCAAGCACTGCTTTTTCTTTTCCTTTTTGCACCACCAAAAGCATACGCTCTTGGCTTTCGCTCAACAATAATTCCCAAGCTTTCATATCTTTTTGCCTAGTAGGTACTTTTTCTAAATCTATCCTCATGCCTGCTTTTCCCTTTGCACTCATTTCGGCAGTGGAGCATATAATGCCCGCTGCGCCCATATCTTGCATGCCAACTACTGCTCCTGTTTGTATTACTTCTAAGCAGGCTTCCAATAATTTTTTTTCTTGAAAAGGATCTCCCACTTGTACCGCTGGTAAATCTTGCGCACTATCCTCCGTAATTTCTGCACTTGCAAATGATGCTCCACCAATACCATCTTTACCAGTAGCACTTCCTACAAAAAATACCGGATTGCCTAAGCCTTCTGCAGTTGCAGAAACAGTTTCGCCATTTTTAAGAATTCCCACACTCATGGCATTTACCAATGGGTTGGTATGATAGCAATCTTCAAAATAAATTTCGCCGCCTACCGTTGGTACACCAAAGCAATTGCCATAATGCCCAATACCTTTTACCACGCCAGATAATAAATGTTGTGTTTTTGCATCATTCAAATTGCCAAACCGAAGAGAGTTTAAAGAGGCAATCGGCCTTGCTCCCATCGTAAAAATATCTCTATTTATTCCACCAACCCCTGTTGCTGCGCCTTGAAAAGGTTCTAACGCACTTGGATGATTGTGACTTTCTATTTTAAAAACAACACCATATCCATCTCCAATATCCATTAGCCCTGCATTTTCTTCTCCTGCTTTTACAAGCATTTTGGCCCCATCACGAGGCAAGGTTTTTAATAATTTAATAGAATTTTTGTAACTGCAATGCTCGCTCCACATACCACTAAATGCGCACAACTCCGTAAAATTAGGCGTTCTACTCAATTTTGTTTTTATCAATTCAAATTCTTCTTCTGTAATTCTTAGCTGTGCAGCTGTTTGTGCGGTTATTTCCATGATGTGTAAGCGTATATATTTAGAACCTGTGCAAATTTACTATTGCATTTTGTTTGTAGCTAATAAAACAAAGTCATTATTTTAACTATCTTCCCACATCTAAAAATGTATTCCTTTGTATTATTTTCTGTTTGTCATATATTTTTTGGCTTGCTGTTATTTTATTACCAAAATAAAATTTGTTCAAAATGCAGGCTTAAGCACAAAAATTATTTTTCTACTTTTTAGCATTAAAGTTGGCGTTGGTATTATTGGAGGCTTGGCAAGTCATTATTTAATGAATGATATATCTGACATGCATTTTTACACGATGCAAAGTCTTATAGAGTATGACAATTTAATACATCATCCGAAAATATTTTTTACCGATAGTTTACCCTCAGCTTATGTAAATGGGTTAGGTGATTTTTTTGGTTCTTCAAATTCATTTTGGAATGATTTAAGAAACAATATCTTGATAAAAACAATGGGGGTTTTTAATATTTTTAGCAGGGGTAATTATTATATAAATAGTTTATTTTTTAATGTTGTTGGTTTCTTAGGGCATGTAGCATTATTTAGGGTTTTTAAACACATTTATCCAAAACAACATTGGGCAATTATTGTGGGCTGTTTCTTTCTGCCTTCTACTTTATATTTTACTTCGCTTATTGGAAAAGATATTATGGTATTTACAGCACTAAGCTTTTTTTGTTATACACTTTATTTTTCGCTTGAAGATAAATGTACAAGCAAACGCATTTTCTTTCTCATTTTATCTTTCCTTAGTGTATTATTGATTAGAAATTTTATAGCAGTTATTTTATTGCCTTGTGCAGTTGCTTGGTTTATAAGTAGTAGGCATAAAATTAATTCTTTAAAAGTTTTTGCTGTGTTATTTTTGCTTTCATTCTCCGGAATTATTTTATCACAATTTTTATCAGAAAAACATAATCCTTTAAATATAGTAGTAGAAAAACAACAAGCTTTTTTTTCGCTTGGCATTGCAAAATCGCAGTACCAAAACGACACATTATATCCAACAATAAAAAGCTTTACAACTTCTGCCCCTAAAGCTTTGAGACACTCATTCTTATCTCCCTACCCTACAGAGTTTAATAATATTTATTTAAATGGATTATCGGTTGAAATTATAATGTATTTAATTTTATTTTTATTGATGATTATTTTTAAAAATGATAAAAATAACAGCAGCAATAACTTTATCGTTTTTGCATTACTCTTTACTATTTTAATTTTTCTTTTTACTGGATATATTACTACAAATGCAGGAGCAATGGTAAGGTATAGGAGTATTTATTTCCCATTTTTAATGATACCAACATTGTGTGGTATTAATTGGGAAAAAATGCGAAGGGCATTTTTATAAGTAGGCATATCTTTTGCCCCTTGAAAACAAATAAGAATTTAGAATTACTTTCTAATAGTGGGCTTCTTAAAAAATTAACGTTCCCGCAGTAAAAGTTACTACTACAATTGTCAATAAAAGCAAAAAAGCTACCGCAGAAATAATGGATAAATTTTTCATAATAAATGGTTATTTTAATTATAACGACAGAAAATAAAATTTAGTATGTTCATATATTGCATTTTTTATTAATATGAAACTTCCTTAAAACATTTTCCCACTCTTAATATGTAAAGCGTTTAAATTTAATGCATGAAATCGAAAAAATATTAATTAGATTGCTCTAGATTTTTCGGTAAAGAAGTTATCATTATTAATATTAATTATACCAATAAAATACTTTTTAAAAAGCTCATACTTAACTATATTACCTATACCTTTGCGCCAAAATTAACTAAATATGAAAAAAATTGTAGCACTTTTTGTGGCTTTTATAATTGCCATTGGATTTTACTCATGTACAAAGAGTGGCCTCGAAGATGTAGGCCCAACAACTGTACAAGAAGATAAAGATTTTATTACACAAACGGCTAATAACACAATACTTTGTATTAAGGGGGTTGATAATGGTGTTTTCACTCAAACACTAATTAAATTTTTAGGTGCTTCTGGTGGCAATACACTTAACACAAATTGGATTGATTCTATGTCGAACGCTTTGGATGTGGCAGCAGGTGTTATTAAATTAGACACGCTTACAGATAGATTTAATTACAATACCTATAAGGGTATTTATAATTGGAATAGGATTACAAGAACATTTGTAAAAACTGCTTCGAGTACAATTGAAGTAAATTTCCCTTCTGAACCTACTCAAGTTACAAACAATATGTCTTTTAAGTTTACTACTTACACAGATGGGCAGTATCAAATAAATGCACTAAATAAATATCTTCCAGTAACGGCAAAAGCAAACTTGACAAAGAATGGAGAAGAAATTGCAAACATAGATTTTAGTGGGCTTTATAGCAGTGGTAGTTTTCCTGCTCCAATAAATGTAGTACTAAATGTTTATTTAAAGCCACACAATTACAAAATAACTGTTAATCGTATAACCAACTTGCAATTTGGTTATAAAATAGAGTTAGGCGGAGATTGTGGTTCTGTTGCTGAAGGAAAAGTAACTTTTTTAAACGATGACTATAACAATTTGGATATAGAGCAAGATTTAAAATCAGTAGATATGACTTATACCAAAGCACAACTTTCGATAATTACAAATTGGAATGCGCAAGCATATTATGCATTTTTAAATCCAAATACTACAAACATAAACAGCACTTTTACTTCTGAAGTAAAACGTGAAGGTTTAAAAATAGGAGACCTAAAATTTGTAGACGCAGCAAATGGAGATCGTAAAGTGTATATTTATTACAAAGATGGCACAAGGGATGATATTGAAGTATATGCAAATCCTTTAAAGGGGCAGCTTAGAGATATTTTTAGACCTTATTTTGGAAACGATGTGGACAACTGGTTTTAATTCTTATAAAATAATATTTTGAAAAAAAATACTTTCAAATTAATAGCATCAATTTTGATGCTATTAATTTTTACGAATGTAACGGCTCAAAAAATAAACGGTGAATTTAAGCGTCACGAAATTGGAATTGATATTGCCAATGCGCTTACTTTTTTAAAAAGAAACAATCAATCTTATCTTATTAATTATGGATATTATTTAAATGAAAAAGTATCTACAAGAGCTGGTTTAAATTTTGATATTGGTAGCGATGATGCAGATGGAATTTACCCTAGCTTAAGAGTAGGTATTCAAAAAAATAGAAGAAGTGATTCTTGGAATTTGTATTATGGGTTAGATCTTTCCTTCTCTTATTCTAAAGCAAATGCACAAACCAAAACCCTTACTAGATGGGGAGTTGGCCCTTTGATTGGTGTAGAGTATTTTTTTCACAAAAAATTATCTCTAGCTACCGAAGCAAGTTTAAATTATTATTATTTTAACGAAAAAGATTTATTTACATTCGACCCTATAAAACAAAGAAGTTACTATAGGTTTTTAATTGGCTCTGTAGGAATGGCGAGTATTAAATATCATTTTTAAAGCAAGGAAATCTTGCAATTGAATTATAATTATTAACCCAAAGTTTTTTCCTGTGACAGAAAATTAAAATATATTTCTAGGGCAAGCATCACTATATTTATTACCTAAAGTAAAGCCCAAAATAAACTCATGTGTATTTCCTGTGTAAGTACGTAAACGACTATTTGTAGCTACTTCGTATGAATAACCAATATTAAAAAGATTAGAAATGTTAAACCCTGCCATAGCAGAATAACCAGCAAGAAAATCGGAATAACGGTAACTAGCACCCACCCAAGCTTTATCCATGTATTGCAATTTTGCATTAGCGTGTGCACCTAATAATTGTGGCTCCCAATATTGTACAGATAATGATGGTATAAGCGTAAAATCATCTCCCATAGAAAAACGATAACCTGCCGATGCAAAATAATTAGGTGTAAAATAAGTACCAAACTTATCGGCAGATGTAAACTTAGCTTTACCTGGAATAATATTTAAAACAGATACACCAACAAAGTACCTTGCAGAGTATAACCAAAGCCCCGCTCCTACTTCTGGCTTTATTTTTCTTGTATCGCCAACAGCTAAACCAAGAGCTAAATCTGTTACGCCATCATCTGCAAAAGTTGCTTTTGTTCTATCTAAATTAATACCAGATACTCCCGCATTAAAACCCGCTGCTAAAGTCGTTTTTTTACCAAGTGGTTTATGGTATGCATAACTCGCAGATATGTTCCAACGATTTATATACCCTGCTCTGTCGCTCATGGCAATAAAACCAACACCATGGTGTGCATCTGGCGCAGTATATTCTTTCCAATACTCTGGACCACGTGGATTTTCACCGGGCACTGCGTTTGACGTAGCACTCGTATTATAATCAGTTTTACCAATAGGTGCATTCACACTCAAGTAAGTAGTTACTGGCGCACCATTTATACCCGTCCATTGGTTACGACTACTCACTTTTATGTCGGTATAATTTTCGATACCAGCAAGTGCAGGATTTAAAACATAATTATTTAAAATATACTGAGTATATGCCGATTTGGCTTGTGCATTTGCAAATACCACAGCTGCTATAAACCCCACAATCAATATTATTTTTTTCATTCACTTTCTTTTTAGCGCCTTTAGAAGACGGCGGACAACGGACGATGGACAACGGACAACTGCCCACGAACCCTTCAACAATTTTCAACAACTTTCAACTTTGTACCTTCAACTTTGAACCTTCAACCTTTAACCTTTAACCTACTTCACAATCGTTACATAACCTGTCATTGGAATTCTTCCTGTACCAGGTTCAATAATATAATAGTAAGTATCAAATGGCAATGATTTTCCATTCACAGTACCATCCCATGGTTTCATATATCTTTTAGATTCAAAAACCAATTGACCTGCACGTGTAAATACTTGCACCCTATTATCAGGGTAACTTTCAAGATATTTAATAACCCATGTATCATGCACCCCATCATTATTTGGTGTAAATGTATTTGGAATAATAGGATACTTCAATACTTTTATAAATACTCCATTTGTATCGGCACAACCGCCCCTTGCAGTTACCTTTAAAGTATAATAAATATCTTCAACTGGCGATACCAATGGATTTAATACAGTAGAACTGCTCAAATTTATTGGAGCTGGTGTACCTGTCCATAAATAGGTAAGATCATTGCCAGATGCTGTAGCTGTTAAAACAAGATTTCCTCCCTGTAAAATAACACTATCTCTACCTGCATTTACAACTGGGTAAGGATGTACAGTAAATGGTCTTGATGTATCATCTACACAACCAAAACTATTGGTAACAATTAATTTTACATTAAATGTACCTGCACTTGTATAAGTATGTGGAGCTTGTATTTGCCCAGTAAATATTGCATTGTTATCGCCATAATTCCACTTCCAATCGGTCATAGTGCCATCAGCAGGGTTACTAGGTGCGTCAATAACTGTTACATTATCTTTTATACATACACTTTGCTTACTAAAGTTAAAACTAGCTGTAGGTGCAGGGTGTAGGCTGTTCATTATATCTTGCGTAAAGGTCTTTTTACAGAAAGTAGTGGTATTGGTAGCTGTTAATTGTACAGGGTGCGAACCTAATGTATAATAAGTAAAGTCGGCATTAATAGTGGTCTTTATTGTAGCTGGTACATCGTCAAAGGTCCATTGGTACGCCAAGCCACCAGTGCTTTGCGCAGGCGTAGTATTGGTAAAATCTATTTTTGCTTGGGGTAAACAAGCTACTGTTGTAAATGTAAAGTTTGTTTTTGGCAGTGCATTTACAACCACAGTTAAAGGCTTTGCAATACTCTTACAACCATCATTTGTTATAACATATAATGAGGCAAAATACGTTCCTGCATTTGTATAAAGATGTGTTACATCGTTACCATTACCTACAGTTTGTATTGGAGTTCCATCAGCCCAATCATACACCCAATTTGTTATAGTACCCGCACCTTGAGTGGTTGTGTTATGAAACACTGTTCCATTTTGTTCACAAATATTACCTACAGGTGTAAATGTATTTACTACTGGTGCAGCCAGTACTTTTACATTTTGTGTGATAGAAGTAGGACAGTTAAATGTAGATGTCCACGTATAAGTAATGATATGTGTACCTACACCAGCTGTTATCGGATTAAATATACCAGAAGCAGAAACACCAGTTCCTGTATAAATTCCTGGACCACCAGCAATACCGCTTGTTTCGCTGCCTTGCGTTAATTGAACAGTTCCATTATTTAAACAAACATCCGGCACTGCAGTAAACTGCAATACGGGTGCAGGGTGTATAACGCTAGATCCAATTGGAATTATTGAAGTAGAATCTTTACAACCAGTTGCAATATTGGTAGCAACAAGATGTGTATTAAATGGCCCTTGTGTAGTATAAGTATGGCTTGGGTTTGGTGCTGTACTAGTATTGCCTGCGGCAATAGATGGCAACTCAAAACTCCAGTTGAATGAATAATTAGACAAAGGCCCAGGCGTATTATTCGTAAATACAATAGTAGCCGAAGGCAAACAAGCCGAAGGCGTAAATGTATAATCTGGCACTGGCAAAGGATTTACAGTAAAAGGAAGTTGCTTTGCTGGTGCATTTCTACATCCAAAAGCATCTTCTACCGTGAGTGTGGCTATTTTGGGCCCAGCTGTTATGTACACATGTGTTACATCTGCTCCGCTTGTAAATGTTTGTACCGGAGTACCGTCTCCCCAATCGTAAATCCATTTTACAATGGCGCCACCTTCGCCAGGCGTTACGGTAGATGTTTGGTGAAATGTAACCACATTTGCATTGCTCGGGCCACCTACACAAAGATTACCAGTTGTTGTAAAATTTGCAACTGGGGGTATTAACACATGAATTGGTCTTTTTAGTGCAGAATCACAATTAAATAGAGAAATTGCTGTGAATGTTATGGTATCGGTAATGCCAGCCCCTACAGTTAATGGGTTAAACAAACCTGTTGGCGATACACCAGTACCCATATAAACGGATGTTCCTCCTACACCACCAATCTCCGTTCCAGCAAGTTGAATAGGACCACCATTTAAACAAACATTTATGGGCGGTGCAAAACTTGCTATAGGCGATGCACGTACCGTAATCGTTTTTATAATTTCTTTTTGGCATAACCCATTAAAACCAGAATAAGCGATATACCTAATTTGATAAGTTTTGTCTATTTGTAAGTTTGGATAACTATGTGTATATATTTTATTTGGCGTAGGAAAATCATCTAATTCAAATATTGTAGGTGTTGTAAGATTGTCCCAATAAATATCTACTCTTATTAAACCACCCACATTTACTACACTGTTTTCTTTTATTTGTACAGGCCTATTAGAGCAAAAATTACCGCTATTTTGAGGAATAAAATTGGCAGATGTTACTTCTCCATTTATAAAGAAAGATTGTGAAGGTACGGTGTCTTTACAACCACTATTACTTGTTACAATTAATCTTACCGTTTTAATTCCTACAGTTAAATAGGCGTGCAAAGGATTTTGGTGTGCAGGTGTAGAGCCAGTGTAAATAGGTGTACCATCACCAAAATCCCACTCCCAATTTACTATGCTTCCACCAACTACTGTGCTAGTATCATAAAACTGTGCAAAAGCATCTGCTAGGCAAGCTTCTGGGCTTTTAAAACCGGCTTTTGGTTTACTATTGATAACCACGGCGGGTGTTGTAGCCAAAATACTTTCACAACCTTTATCCGATACTACTTTAAAACTTACTGGCTTTATACCTGCGGTAGCATAAGTAATGGTAAACGGATTGCCGTCTGGTCTAATTTGTGTGCCAGTACCGTCTCCATAATCCCATACCCACGATACTACAGAGCCTGTAGGCATAATGCCAAACGCAGGAGAAAAGGTTACTGCCTTTTGTGCACAATATGGTGCGGCAGTAGTAAAGCTTGCCGTAGGTTGTGGATGCACTATAACTTGTGTACTGCCTGTTTGTGCATTTACGCAAGCTACAGAGCTAGACTCTTGCACGCTCACTAGTGTGTGTATGTATGTGCCATGGGTGGTGGTTGGTACAGGAACTGTTACAGAACTTCCAATCACAGTAGTTACCGTTAAGTTAGCACCGCCATTTATTTTATACGTAAATGTAAATGGTGCTACACCACCAGTAGCCGTAAATGTAATAAAAGGTGCAGCACTATTTTGGCAAACGGTTGCCGCACTTGTGACAATAGTAGCTGTAGCCAATTGTTTAACAGTTACAATGGATGTAGGTGCATTTGTTGTGTATGTTTTTGTACAACCAGTAGCATTATCTTTTACAGAAGTAATTACATAGGTATAAATACCAAAAGCAGTACTTGCCTGATTTATTACCATATTATTGCCTGTTAATGCAGGTTGTACCACGCCATTTATGGTATAATTAAATACATAAGAGGCCCCAGTACCTCCAAAACCTGTAAAAGTTATTGGTTGTGTCCCTGTATTTTGACAAACAGTAGTTGTACCAGTAATGGTGGCTGTTGGTATTGGGTTTATGATAACCGTGGCTGTTTGGCCAGTAATTGGGGTTGTACAATTTAATGTACCAGTATTTTTTACACTCACCAAAGTATAAACTAATGTACCAACAGTGGTCATTGGTACCGTAAGTGTGGTACTAAAAGATGTAGAAGGAATACTTTGAATTGTTTGAAGTGCGCCAGTTACACCATTGGTAGTAACCGTATAACCGAATGTAAATGGAGCTACTCCATTTGCTGCAGAAAAAGTTATAGTAGGTGCAGTAGCATCTTGACAAACGGTAGTACTACCGCTAATTGTAGCTGTGGATGTAGCTTGTACAATTACTGTAGCTGTAGGTTGAAGTGCAATAGCAAATGTATTTAAGCATAACGTACTACTCGCATCTCTTACAGAAATTATTTTATAAACAAAAGTACCTACGGTTGTTACTGGTGCATTAACTGTAGCCACATTACCAATAGAAATTACAGCTGTTTGTGTTACACCATTGATAGAATAAATAAAAGTATAAGGCGCTGTACCTCCAGCTCCTGTAAAAGTAACTGTTTGCGAACCTGCAACCTGACAAACGGAAGTAGTACCACTTATTGTTGCGGTAGGAACGGGGTTTATTACAACTGTAGCTGAAGCCCCAGTAATATTGGTAATACAAGTAGTAGGTCCAGTATTTTGTACACTCAATAAATTATAAACAAATGTACCAGTAGCAGCCATAGATACTGGCACGGTTACAATATTGGATGTAGCAAGAGTAGATACAGTTTGTGTAGCACCGCCATTAATATTATAGGTAAAAGTAAATGGTGCATTGCCATTTATTCCATTAAAAGTAATATTTGGAGCAGCCGCATCTTGACATAAAGAAACCGTACCAGTAATGGTAGCATTAGGTTTGGCTTGTACAACAACGGTAGCAATACCAATTGCAGGGTTTGTACATAAAGTAGATGATGCATCTATTACAGAAACCAAATTATAATTATAAGTACCTACTGTGGTAGTTGGTGCTGCAAGGGTTACACTATTACCAGTTGTTGTAGTAATCGTTTGGTTTGCTCCTCCATTTATATTATAAGTAAAAGTATAAGGTGCAGTAGCATTAGCACCGGTAAAAGTGATGGTTGGTGCTGTAGAATTTTGACAGACATTTATTGTGCCAGTTATGGTAGCCGTAGGCAAAGGGTTTACGGTTACTGTAGCAGTTTGCGCTATTGGAACTGTACAATAAGCCGCATTGGCGTTTTCTACACTAGTAAAGGAATAGACAAATGTGCCAGGCACAGCTGTAGGTGCAGGTATAGTATTTATTAATGCACTTGTAATAATATCTGGTTGTGCTACTGGTGCTCCCCCATTTGTAGATAATGTGTATTTAATTTTATATGGTGCCAAACCAGGGGTAATGGTAAAGCTAATATTTGGAGGGGTTGCATTTTGGCAAACTGCTGTTGTGCCAGCAATAGTTGCATTTACTAAATTGGGGACAATAACTTGCTGGCTTGTAGTAGCACTAACACAACCAGCGGCAGTTATATTAGAAAATGTAACCGTATATGTACCAGGACCACTAAAGCGATGTACTGGATTTCTAAGGGTAGAAGTATTGGCAGCTCCACTTGCTGGGTCACCAAAATTCCAAGTAAATAAATAGGTAGAACTTGCCGCTGGAGTTTGAATATTTGTTTCAGTAAAATATACTGAATCTGCTGGACAACCAGGTTGTGTTTTTATGAAACTTGCTAATGGCGCATTTGGTACAACTAATGTAAATTCAAAATCGGTTTCGTTACCACTTGTACATCCATCACCATTTATATTTGTTCTATACCCTCTTACAGTAATCGTGTATGTACCAGGCGCAGTAATAGCATATGCTGTAGGCAATGAGTAAAAAGCTACAGACTTGCCGTTTCTTATTCTAATGGAATCTGGTCTAAGTACAAAGTTTGGGTAATATGGAAGAAAATTGCTTGCTGGTATTCCAGATGCTGCCGCTTGGTTAGCTGGAGTAACCATTACTGGGAAATTATTTGGAACAAAGTTTGTTGCACTTGTTACACTCCAAAGCATAGAATCATATCGAATTGGAACTACAGTTCCAGCAGAAGCTCCAGAATTACTAACGGCAGTTTCGGGTAAATAAACACTAAAGTTGAAAGGTGTATTTAAACATGCGTAAGAAATTCCATCATTAAGTATACCGTATTGCGAAGTAGTAAAAAGTTGTTGGTTAAAGTCTCTTAAACTTGCTCCAGCCGAATAACCATAAGATTCTGCCGCACCAAAGCCATAAGCTATTGCATTAAAGCCAGAATCACATGTTAAGCGATGAGCTCCTAAGGTTAAGTTTGGTGCTGAAGCAGTAGTACTACCTCCTTGTTTTCGAATTCGGATATATGAAAAACTATTATCTTGAGGTAAAACTGTAAATGCTGATGCTGGGGGAGTTATTCCATCTATTTGAAACGAACTTACCCCAGTACCTGCATTTTTAAGAACAACATTAATATGATGTTGATAAATTGCTGTATTACTGGCAGGCTGCATTGAATTAACAGTCACATCATCAATTGTTTGTTCAACGGGATTCAAATAAATCATTTCAGGGTCATGAGGATTATTATTACCGCTACAACTTGCTGTAGAAAAATATTGAGCTACGAGAATTGACTTATCTGCTTCAACAACATTTGTTTGATTACTAGAAAAATCATATGAATTATTAACAAAATTCCCTGCTGGAATTACAACTCCGTTTAAAGTGACAATGGAAGTAGCATCAGGTCTATAAATCCTAAAGAAGTTTGTATTAATAACTGGAAGTGTTGTTACGGGGGTATTAATATTACCCGGTACACTATTACTTGGAATTAAAACATACTTTTTACCCCAAGTACTTGCGGGGTACATTTGTTGGTACAAATTGTCTGAAGATCCTGGACTGCCACAACCTATTGAAATTTTTCCGCTACCACAAAAAAAAGCGACACGTTTACACCCGCTAGTACCAGATGCAATTGATTTTACTTTACTGCCGGTTAAATCTGAAGTAGCAAGTACCTGATAAATTTGCCCTTGCGTCAAGTTTATTGTTTGAGTAACTCCTGCGGGCCAGCCATTTTTTGTTAATTTAGTAGGCGTAATTTCAACTGTAGTTGTACCCGTTTCTACTGCCTCTACAAAAAAGTAAGAATAAGATTGAGCAGTCTCATTGGATACTTGTGTATAGTTTACTGAATAATATTCTTTGCCAAGGGTGTTTGTTGGCAGAAATACCGTAGCCCCTGATACTGCATTTACATAAATAAAGCCATAAGCAACTATATCTTTAAGTGCAGTTATATGAATACCACGAGTATATAACCCTTCATCTGGCAAATAATTAGTAGTCCTTTGTGGCACATCGATTACAGTTATCTGGTTAGCTGTAACAGTAAAAGGAATACTTGGAGTACCACTCGAAAACGAAACTGAACCAGTTGTGCTAACATCTGAGGTAAGATATATCTGCATTTGTTCAGGTGTTGTAGCTTGAAGCATTCTAATATGATTGCCATACCCTACCCAAAAATCCTTTCCCTTATTAGAAAGTTCTTGAGCAAAACCAGCCGTAGAAAACAACGATATTATAACTAAAAACAGTAGATTTTTTCTCATATACTCAAGGGGGAATTTATTAGTTTTTGCAGGGTTTATTTTAAACCCAAAGCCCAATTTACAAAAACTTTAGATGCATTGGCTTAAAAAAGGTTTAATGGAATAAAATCTTAATAAATAGTTTGTTTGAAAAACTATAAAAAATAATCACAAGAAAAAGCAAAAATAAAATAGTAGCACAAAAAGTAATAACAATAAGCTGTTATAACTTTTTGGGGAAAGCAGAAATTTAAAAATGAAAAAGAGCCAATTTGTCATGAATCACAGTTTCGATAATTTGCATTTTAAAGCTGATTATTTGAGGTGTAAAAGATAATGAGTCTACCCCCTCAAAAAAGAAAAATAATGGAAAATTTTAAATTTCGAATTTAAAAATACTATATAAAAATATAATATAATATTTTAAACAAAGTTATTTAATATATAAACATGTTTATTATTTAATAATCATATATTTATAAAAATTTTATTTAAATATAAATATAAAACCAATATAATCTCATTCTATTAGGAAAAACGAAAAATTATTCTATGTTTTTGATAATTTAAAACATCAATTAAACGAAATTATAGCTTTATAAAGAAATTTTTAAGTAAATATATATATACGCTATATTTTAGTTGATAAAATACAAAGATATCAAACGATAAAATTTAAAAATACTCAATAAATTAGTTAAAAAATTGATACTTCCGAAAATTAGATTTCTCCATCCCTCCTGGTTTTAGTACCTTACAGCATAAAAATTATTGAATGAAAAAAAGCTTCCGCCCTACCCTTGTTTTAGCAGCTCTATTTTTGCTATTTTTGTCAGGTTGTCAGAAACCAAAGGATTTGGTTTTTAAAGAGTTTAAGAACCTTAAGGTAGATCAATTGTCGTTTTCGGGTGCGGCACTCAATGTAGATTTGGTGTATTATAATCCTAATAATTTTGGTTTGCAGCTCAGCCGAACCGATTTAGATATTTTTGTGGATAGCACTTTTTTGGGTCATTCTACCCAAAATATACAAGTGACGGTTCCCAAAAGGGACAATTTCACCATTCCGCTAAAGGTAGATTTGGATGTAAAAAACTTGCTCAAAAACGGTATTTCTTCGCTGTATAAAAAAGATGTAAAAGTGCGGGTGTTGGGCTCCGTAAAATTGGGTAAGGCTGGGGTGTATAAAACTTTTCCTGTAGATTATACAAGTGTGCAAAATATTTCTTTGTTTAAATAGTTTTTTGTGGAGAAAATTTTTTGCTTAGAAGACGGGAAGAATATTTTGCTCCTCCAAGGGCGGACAGGTCCACAAAATGTTTTAGCCGCCATTAAGATTCGAAGGCTCAAAGGGAAAAGCTTCGTTTTTATTGCTTCGCAATTTTTTGCCATGAACCTTCCGACCGACAAAGTCAAGAAGACGTTTTTCTATGCTAAGAAGCGAAAAAATTGCCTTACGGCAAAAAAGAATACCACATTTTCATCTTCTTGTAGTATATAACCTACAAATTTTCTTTGTTATTGGCTATAATTATTTTACTTTTATACCAACAGCAACGCCCCTACGTTGCTATATTTTCATTTTTTTAAAAGTAAACCCATTTTATTAAACTATAATATCCCCAAATTATGGAAAAAAGTATGCCAGGCGAACGTTGGAAAAACATAGAATTTGACTTAGAATATACTAGTGATAATCGTGTAGAAGTATCTAATTTTGGGCGCATACGCACTTTTAATAGATTTTCGGATGGTAATATATTAGAAGGCTCATTGATTAACGGCTATAAAATTATTAGACTTAAGTTTTTTTCGGAAAGAGATGAAGAAGCTGAAAGAAAATTTCTTTACCACAATAAACAAATAGCAAAGTTTACAGCAAAGATTAAGCAAATGAAACTTGATAAAGAAAGTAAACTTGCTATAAAAGAAGCTACAACGTTATTAGAAGGGTTAAGAGCAAACCAAAGAAAGAAATTGGCTGCAGATTGGAAAGCAAGGGCAACAAATTATCATGCATTAGTGCATAGATTAGTGGCAAAATATTTTTTAAAAGAACCCACCACAAGACAAACGATAGTTGCCCATTTAGACTTTGAAAAACTAAACAACAGAGCTAGCAACCTAAAATGGATGACGCACGAAGAAAATGTGATACATCAAAGAAGTAGTCCACTTGTAATTGCCGAAAAAGAAAAAAGACGTGGCGGCAGTGGTAGAGGTACAAGAACTACTAAACTTACAGTAACAAAGGTAATGTTACTTAAAAAATTATTGAATGAAGGCAAGCCGGTAAAATCGTTAGTAAAGCAATTTAAAGTATCGGATATGCAGATATACAGAATAAAGAGCGGCGAAAACTGGGGCGATATACCAGCCGCAAAATAAATGCTATTATCCTTTTTTGCAATTAATTTTAAAAGATACTGTAACCGTATTACTTACTAAAGAAACAACCCGATACTTCTTGGCTTTAGAAGATGAAATATATTTCTCTCTAAATACCAGTTACAAAAAATTATGTGCTATAGCTAAAAGATAATACCAATACATTATTAAGGAAGGCAGTAGCATTTTGAAAAAACCTCTGGCAAAAAATACTGAAAAATGCTAAAGAAGTGATAAATTATACTCTAAATCATGCACAGAAGGTGATTTTCAAAAAAATGAAATAACTTTCGCTTTAAAAACATACATATGAAAAAAATAATTGTACTTTCTTTTTTATTTTTTATAACCATGAGCAGCATTGCACAAATAAACAAATACAGAGTAGTTGTAAAGTTTGGTAGTATGTGCTGTGGCGTACCCAGCAATAAACCATTGCTTGATTATGTAGCTGCATTTAAAAAGAAAAATAAAATAAAAAAAATAGTTTGCGATAGTATTGGTCCAATGGGTAGAGAGGGTGAATATGATATGGCATTTAAATTGAAGGAACTCAAAAAAGCACAAGTAGAAACATTTGTAAAAGAAATAACTGCACTTGCCAGCACCATGAAAGAACAAGGATATGCCAATGTAGAAGAAAATGTTGAAGTAGATAAATCGTCGATAGGCAGAGCCACTATTCAAAAAAAGAATTTATAAAAAAGAAAGCAGGAAAAAATCCTGCTTTTTTTTGTATTATTTAAATATTTTCTCCAAAAAAACTTTCATTTCATTAAATGAAGCAGTGTCTGCAGCTGCATTGTAAGCTACAGGCATATTATACTTTTTCCCTTTTTCTGTAGCAGCTGGGTTAGAGAAAGCATGAGTAGCGCCAGCATAACTTTTAAAAGTATAGCTAGCACCTACAGAATCCATTTGCTTTTTAAAAGTAGCTACTTCAGCAGGCAAAACAAATTTGTCATCATCGCCATGGCAAACCAACACATTTGCTTTTAAGAGATTTTTATCTAATTTATTACCTACTAAATTTCCATGAAAGCTTACTACTCCTTTTAATGGTTCTCCTGCCCTAGCCATATTTAAAACCATGGCTCCTCCAAAACAATAACCAATAGCTGCTACATGATTTGCATCAGCAAACTTGTATGTTTTAATTTTAGCCATTGCTGCATCAAATCTAGATTTACCCAACGTAGCAGAAGTATAAAATGGTGTGGCTAATTTTCCAGCATCGTCGGGTGATTCAACATTTTTGCCCTCTCCGTACATATCTACTGCAAAAGCTAAGTAGCCAAACTCTGCCAATTGCTTTGCACGCCCACGTGTGTAGTCGCCTATACCCCACCACTCTGGCAATATAAGTACTACAGGCTTTGCTACTGCAGTGTCTTCGTTATATGCTACAAAGCCTTTCATGGTTACACCATCGCCTGTATAATCTACATTCTCCGTTTTTAACGCAAAGGTTTTCATTGTATTCTCTTTATTTGTATCGGTGTTTTTAGCTTGCTTATTTTCTGATTCATTGCAGCTTGTTAGAATTGCTATTATTGCAAGCGCAAACATTAATTTTTGTTTCATAAAATTTATTTTAGTTTATTATTTCAAAAGCAACTTTATATTCATTCCAAAAAATATCAAGTCCTATAATATGTTGTTTTAAAAATGCTATAATTGTAGGCCAATCATTTTCTCTATAAATATTTGTATTGTTACATTCGGTAAAAATAATGCTAATCTCTTTACCATACTCAGATATAAAACATTTTTCCATTTTCCAATCCGTTCCCATTACATGAGTAAATTGGTTTTTAAAACTCCTAAATATTTCAAAATATTGATGTTGTAAATTTGTATCTACTAACGAAATTTCAATAGCAATGGTTGCTTTAAAATTATCGGCATTTAACTTAAACGAAACTCCCTTTATACCAGTTTTATAATTTATCCAATTTATTTTTTCACTAGAAGCACTAGGCACTGGTTGCATATATTTACCAAAGGCAGTCCAAAATTTTTGCCTTACTAAAGAGGCTTCTTCTTTTGTGTACACTTGTTAGTTGATTAGTTAAATAGTTGATATGTCCGATAGCAATTGAAATAAACAAAAACCTAATAGTTAATTAGGTGATACAAAATCGGGTCTGCGAATAAAACTTGTATTAAAATTAAACCTTAGCTTGGTTGTAAATTCGATTTTCCAATTTTTCATTCCATCATTTACTACTCTCGGAAAAAAATATCCTTTTAATTCTATTGTGCCAAAAACAAGGTTTTCATTTCTTGCTCTAAGCCCTCCTCCAATTGCCGTGTAGCCATTGGTTTTAGAAGTTTCTTCATTTATTGGTTTTAGCAAGCTTAAATCTGTAAATGCAAATGGAGCAAATCTAAAACCCAAAAATCGTTTTAAATTATAAAATACCGATTCAAATTTTAGCGTTGTCCTCGTATCGGCGCCATAACCTGTACCATTAAAATAGGGCAAGCCATAGTTGCTTTCTAAATATAATGCAGGGCTAAGTACAGTACTCATTTGTCTAGTAAAATTTGCAGAAAAGAAATTTCTATTTAGCCAAAAAGCATTTAGCTTAATCAATTTTGTAAATCTATTTATGCCAAGCAAAATGTTGGCATCTTCTAATTTTTTATTTTCTAAAAATGTTCCAGAACGAAAAGTATAAGTTACAAAACTTCCTTTCTTATTAAAATGAGTCCCATCAAATTCAAGACCATAATAAGGACGACGAATTCCTTCTTTATTTATATAACCTCCCACTATTGTAGCATTCAATCCTTCTGGCACGTCTTCATTTCTGCCGAAGCCATAAATAAAATTTGTACGATAAAAATTTTGTTTGTACAAACTATAACTCATTAAAAACCCATTTATATCTGCATAAGCGGGGTCATAAATATCTTTACGGGCATTAGGAATCGTAAAAAAGTCATTGTAAAAAGTGCGCATTGCAACAAAATGTCGTAAGCGTTTTTCCGAATCTATTTCTCGTTTATTTCTATAGCCAATATTAAAACCTCCCCATATATCAGTAGTTAGAGAACTGTACTTAAATTGATTTTTAAAACTCGTATCGTTGTAAACATTGCTATTGGTATTAAAAGCAAAATAAGCAGCACCCGTCCATGCATTGTATCTAGTTAAGAGTGGTTTATCAAAACCTGTATAAATAATATTTTCTTCTTGCCGCCCACTATTAAAAGCAGCATTATAGTTTTTAAACCCTGTGGTCCAATTTATAAAACTGTGTTTCAAATTTCGTTTTGTAAAAGAGCCTCCAAAGCCATAAGCTGGTAATCTTGTTTGATCATACAGTCCAGTAAGTTCCAATCTATCTCCAGTTCCAAAAAGATTTTCATCTCTTAGGGTTGCTTCGCCTCTTATTTCATTTTTCTTTGTATTGCTCACTTGCACACTTGCACCTAAGGAAAATAGATCTCTTGTAAGAATAACTACATCTACAAATGGCGATATTGAATCTGGCTTTATTATTATTCTTGCATCTTCCAAAAAAGGCTGTCCACGTAAAAAACGTTCGTTGTCCGATAATTGAAGGGGTAGAATTTTATCTCCTTCTTTAAAAAAAAGATTTTTCCGAATAATTTTTGGTAAAGTATTTTTGTGAAAAAAATCTGCCACTCCTTCAGCAAAATTCCCTTTTGTACCATCAACGGTATCATGCACTATCGTATAAAAACCTGTAGGTGCAATGCTAATAAAACGTATTCTTCTTCCCTGATATTCCAAAAATGGGTCTACAATTTTTACAGGATTTATTACTTCTACTTCATCGGCTCTATAAATGCTTTCGCCAAGTTTTTTTAAAAGCCCTTTCTTTTTTAATAGAAAAAAAGTATCTTCTTTTTCTTTTACCTGCGCAAAACCATGATTGCAACATGCAAAAAATAAAAAAGTATAAAATAAATAAGGTAAATTTCCTTTCGTCATAGGGCTTCAATCGTTAAGCTAATTACAAATATATTCAGTTATATTTCATATTCTTCAATCAATTTGGGGCTGTGGATATTTTTGTAGGAATTCGCCTGCGGCGAATTTTTAAAGTGCAGAATTCGCCACAGGCGAATTATCACAGACGCAGAATTCGCCGCAGGCGAATTCCTACAGCATATCACTATATGAAACTTCCATAAAATCTTCTTGGGCAATTTCAAAGAAAGCTGCATAATAATTGCATTGCTCTTTTAATTTTTCTACTGCAATACTTCCATCACTATCTATTGCTTCTACTTCTACAAAAGTGCCCAAGCCTTCTACCCTATCAAAATGAAATTTTACATTTTCTACAAAATATATTTTTCGTTTTTTATCAACGATTATTTTTATGCCGTGTAGTTTTTCTAAAATATTTTTTAAAGCATCATCGGGCGCATGTTTGTATAAAATAATATCGGATTGTTTTGCACCTGCAAAGTCTGAACGCTCATACCATATCAATGCATTTTCGATATTGCCTTCTCGTAGTTTTAATCTGCCTTTTGTTACATCGTAATAAGTATCTTTTTGGTGGTCTTCGCCAATAAATACTGAGTTTAATGTTTGCAGTTTTTGTTCTAAAGCTTCTATGTTGTTGGCTTTGGCTTTAAATTCTATGTTGGTGTGGCTCATTTTTTTTATTTACTGAAAAGATAAGGAAGATTTTTTACGAAAAAATATGTTTTGCCACGAAGGCTCAAAGACACAAAGGTAAAAGCTTCGCTTTTATTGTTTTCTATTTTTTGCCGAAAAGTCGAAAAGGCGTTTTAGTTTACGCATTGAAGGATTAATTAAAATAAGGCGGGAAGGATTTGCTTCGCAATGAAAAAAGCCCCACCTACCCTTCTGCCGAAGGGCAGAGAGAGACACACACGAGATTAAGTATAAGATTGACGAAATATAAAAAAATATATCATGCAGTATTGCATAATCTATTGTATAATCTATTGCATAATAAAAGATGAATAACGGTATGCCGATGAAATGTGCGACGCCACTAATGTTGCCCATAGCTGCTTCTTTGCCCACCAAACAATTTTTATAAAAGCGAAGCTTTATAAAGCATTTTTTTGCCGAGAAGACGATAAGTCGTTTTATAGTAAAAAGGCGGGAAGCGAAATGCTGCGCATTTACAAAATAAAAAAATCCCCTCCGAAAAAATCAGAGGGGACAATATTTCGCAAAGGTCAAAACCTTCAACTTTAAACTTTCAACTTTGAACTCCCTAGTACCCCATTCCACCCATATCTGGCGCACCATGGCTATGCGGTGCTTCTTCTTTAGGCTTGTCTGCAATTACGCACTCTGTGGTAAGCAACATACCTGCAATTGATGCAGCATTTTCGAGCGCTACACGAGCTACCTTAGTTGGATCTATGATACCTGCTTTAAACATGCTTGCTTCGTACTGCTCTGTTCTTGCATTGTAACCATAATCGCCTTTACCATTTTTAATAGCTTCTACAACTATGCTACCATCTACACCTGCATTTGCAGTAATTATGCGCAATGGCTCTTCAATAGCACGACGTACAATGGCCATACCAGTAGTTTCATCCGCTATTTGTCCTTTTACTTTTGCATCTAAACTTACCAATGCACGTATGTATGCCACACCACCACCTGGTACAATTCCTTCTTCTACAGCAGCACGAGTTGCATGTAATGCGTCATCCATTCTGTCTTTCTTTTCTTTCATTTCTACCTCGGTAGTAGCACCTACATACAACACCGCAACACCGCCAGCCAACTTAGCTAAACGCTCTTGCAATTTTTCTTTATCGTAATCAGATGTGGTATTTTCTACCTGAGATTTTATTTGATTTACACGAGCGGTAATATCTTTTTTAGCGCCTTTACCACCTACAATTGTAGTGTTGTCTTTGTCAATGGTTATAGATGCTGCTTGGCCTAATGTAGCCAATTCAACACCTTCTAATTTATGCCCCAACTCTTCGCTCACCACTGTACCAGCAGTTAAAATAGCAATATCAGTCAACATTTCTTTTCTTCTATCGCCAAAGCCCGGAGCCTTTACTGCTGCTACTTTTAGCGTACCACGTAGTTTGTTTACAACCAACGTTGCCAATGCTTCTCCTTCTAAATCTTCTGCTATAATTAATAATGGACGACCACTTTGTGCTACTTTTTCTAAAATGTGTAAAATATCTTTCATCATAGATATTTTCTTATCAAAAATAAGGATGTAAGGATTTTGTAATTCAACACTCATTTTTTCGCTGTTGGTTACAAAGTATGGAGAAATATATCCTCTATCAAATTGCATACCTTCTACGATATCAACAGTTGTATCTGTACCTTTTGCTTCTTCTACAGTAATCACACCTTCTTTACCTACTTTCACAAATGCTTCCGCAATTAGTTTACCAATTGCTTCATCATTATTAGCAGATATAGTAGCTACTTGTTGTATTTTTTTAGCATCGTTGCCTACGCTTTGGCTTTGGCTACGCAAGTTTTCTACAATAAGCGAAACTGCTTTGTCAATACCACGCTTCAAATCCATTGGGTTTGCACCAGCTGCTACCATTTTAAGCCCTTCACCAATGATAGACTGCGCCAATACCGTTGCAGTAGTTGTACCATCACCTGCTATCTCTGCAGTTTTAGAGGCTACTTCTTTTACCATTTGTGCACCCATGTTTTCAATTGGGTCTTCTAGTTCTATTTCTTTTGCTACCGTTACACCATCTTTAGTAACTTGTGGTGCACCAAATTTTTTCTCAATAACCACATTACGACCTTTTGGTCCAAGGGTTACTTTTACTGCATTTGCAAGGGTATCTACACCCTTTTTCATTCTGTTTCTTGCTTCTATATCGAAGAAAATTATTTTAGACATAATATGAAAATTTGCCAATTTGCAAATATGCAAAATGGCGGGTTTATAAAAATATTTTGAGTTTAATTATTTGCAAATTTGCATATCTGCACATTTGCATATTAGCAAATTGCGAGTATATCCGACTCCCTCATTATCAACAAATCTGCCCCTTCAACTGTAATTTCTGTACCTGCATATTTGCCATATAAAACAGTATCACCCGCTTTTACGGTCATTGGTTCATCTACTTTGCCTGGGCCTGCAGCCATTACAATTCCTTTAGATGGTTTTTCTTTTGCGGTATCAGGAATATAAATTCCACCTGCTGTTTTTTCTTCCGCAGCGGCAGGTTTTACGATAACCCTGTCGTGAAGCGGTGTAATGCTAAGCTTCTTACTAGTAGCCATAATATATTTGTTTTTTTGTGAAATGATTGTACCCGTATATGGGTGTGCAAAACTAAGCTAATATTGTACCAAAGCAGCAGAAAAGAATTGTTGTCATTTTTGCTTGCCAAAACGACACGAACAAAAGGCATTTTTGCATGTATGCAAAAATGCCTTGGTTACGGGCGAAAAGCCCTGATGAAGCTTCGGTGGCGACGCTCCGTTCAACTTCACCTATCTATCTAACTTTTATTATGCAATAGATTGATGGAGTAGATTGACATATAGTCCATGGGTTTCACCCATGGTTATGTAAATTAAACCCCTTCGGGGTTTGTATTGAAATCTAGCAGCTTGTTGAAAAATATTATCTAAACCTTCATGAGGCAGCTAACCTTGAACCTTCAACTTTGAACTTTCAACCTTCCTTCTAATTCTAATTCCCTAATTTTGCACCTCAAATAAAGGTTTTTGATAAGATGCTAAGTAGAAGAAATATTAGGGTAAAAGTAATGCAAACCTTATACGCCGTGGACAGTATGAGTGGTGGGGTAAAACCTGGGGAGCCAATAGCTATTCTTACCAAAAAGATAGAACAGAGCAAGCAATTGTTTGCTTACCTCATTTACTTTATTACAGAAACAGCTCGGTATGCCGAAACGGATGCTAATAACAAAGCGAGTAAAAATTTACCCACTGCTTCTGATTTATTGACTAACACAAAAATATCTGGCAACGAAGTGCTTTGGAAAATTTTGGATGATTTATCTTTTAAAGCTATCATTAAGGAACTAAGAGCAGAACATATTATTGATAAAGATTTGCTTAAAAAAATATATCGTACTTTAATAGATACAGAAGAGTACAAAGAATACATAGAAACACAAGCAAGGGATAAAAGGAATGAAAAGAAAATGCTGGAGTTTATTTTTACCGATTTATTGTTGCCAGATGAAGATTTTATCAACCATATAGAAGAGCAGTTTATAAATTGGGATGATGATGCAGAAATGATGCACTCATTAGTGATAAGCTATTTAGGTAAACCGGGGCAACAAAACATTAGGGATTTTCTTAGTCAGGAAAAAAAAGATTTTGCAAAAGATTTGTTGAATACCGTGCTGGACAAAACTGAGCAAACCTTAACTTTAATAAAACCAAAACTTAAAAATTGGGATGCAGATCGTATTGCTGCTTTAGATTTAATTTTGTTGCAAATGGGTGTGTGCGAATTTTTGTATTTTGAAACCATACCAACAAAAGTTACGATAAATGAATACATAGATTTAGCAAAAGCATACAGCACACCACAAAGTGGGCAATTTGTAAATGGTTTGTTAGATAATATTCACAAAGAATTAGAAACACAAAATAAATTAGAAAAAATAAGTTTTAAAGGAAGAAATTAAAGCAGCATTGATGTAAAGATTGTCAGGGTGAGCTTGTCGAACCCGTTGCAATTATTCAAACCCGCCTCTGACAAGCCTGTCTGCCGACAAAGGCAGGCTGAGGTTGACAGCATTCTTTCTTGAAAAAAATTTTAAATGTATATTACTAAAATGAAACAACTATTTATCCTTGGCTCGGCCATATTATTTTTAGTAAGTTGCGATGTACGCAGAAAAGACAAAATTGCCGTAAACAATACCCTTACCCAGCAAGTAGAAATAAAAGACCCAACTACAGTGCAAGTTATAGACTCAGTCTATGATTTTGGTAAAATAACCGATGGCGAAATTGTTACCTACAACTATCGTTTTGTAAATACTGGTAAGAAACCATTAATTGTTACCAATGCTAGTGCAAGCTGTGGTTGTACCGTACCAGAAAAACCAGAGAAACCGATAGAACCCGGCGATACCGCAGTTATAAAAGTAAAATTTGATAGTAATAAACGTGTAGGCATGGCACACAAAACAGTAACGGTATCGTCTAATGCAGAACCAGCTTTTCCTGAGCTATTGCTAAAAGGAGAAGTAATTGCAAAAAAAGAAAAATAAATTTTAATACTCACGGCTTAAAAAGCCAAATAAAAACAACAACAATGATGTTAGGTATTTTTTTACAAGCACAACCTGCACAAACTTGGACAATGCCAGTATTTATGGGTGCAATGATTTTAGTATTTTATTTTTTTATGATACGCCCACAGCAAAAGAAAGCAAAAGAAGCAAAAAAACGTATTGATGAAATGCAAAAAGGCGATAAGGTTGTAACCATTGCTGGCATACATGGCACCATCAATAAACTAAATGATGATGGTACAATTTTATTAGAAACAAGCCCTGGCAGTTATTTAAAAATTGAAAAAAGTACCATTAGCCCTGAGTGGACTGCTAATATTAATAAAGTTGCGAGTGACGTTGCAGCAAAATAATTTAAGATTTAAAAATTAAGATTTGCTTCTGAAGCAAATCTTAATTCTTAAATCAAACATCTTAAATATTATTAGAATGTTGCGCATTGGTCTCACAGGCGGTATTGGTTCTGGTAAAACTACTGTTGCACATATTTTTGAAGTGCTTGGTATTCCTGTTTATTATGCTGATAATGCAGCCAAACTATTGATGCATGAAGACGAACATTTGAAGCAACAAATCATTACTCATTTTGGCGAAGAAAGTTATGTTGATGGGAAACTAAATCGCTCTTACCTATCCACTGTTGTATTCTCTGATTCAGAAAAAACAAAAATAATCAACTCTATCATACACCCTGCCACCATTGCTGATGCAGAAGTATGGATGAGCAAACAAACTGCTCCATACGCCATAAAAGAAGCAGCTCTTATTTTTGAAGCCCATGCTGAAAAACAATTAGACTTGGTTATTGGTGTGCAATCTCCCTTACCGATACGAATACATCGTGTAATGCAACGAGACAATATTACAGAAGAAGCCGTACTTGCTCGTATGCAAAAACAAATGAATGAAGAAGAAAAAATGAGTCGTTGTGATTTTGTGGTTGTAAATGATGAAAAGGAATTATTGATTCCACAAGTGGTTGCATTGCACGAAAAGCTATTAGCAAATTTAGAGAGGGTGCATAATTAAACACAATATGCAAATTTGCAAATGGGAAAATATGCAAATAAAACTTGAGGAAGTTTTAAGTAAATTACAAATTGAAAATTGATTCAAACCTTCAACCTTCAACCTTCAACCCAATTCCCCCAACGCCTTCTTTATTTTTGCAAAACCTTTTTCAATATTTGCAGTACTTATTGCAAAACTCATACGCACACATTTCGGTTGGCCAAAAGCCTTACCAGTAACAATAGATACTGTAGCATCATTCAATAAATACATGCACAATTCATCTGCATTTTCAATTACGTTTCCAGCAGGTGTTTTTTTACCAAAATACGAACTCACATCTGGAAAAACATAAAATGCACCAGGAGGTTCATTGTAAATTAAACCTGGTATATCTTTTAATAACTCCATCACTCTATCTCTGCGTTTTTTAAATATTGCAACCATATCCTGCGTGGGTGTATGATCGCCCGTAAGCGCTGCTATGGCTGCACGCTGTGTAATGGAGCATGTAGCACTTGTAAACTGCCCTTGCAATTTTTCACAAGCTTTTACAATATCTACCGATGCTGCAAGGTAGCCAAGTCGCCAACCTGTCATGGCATAGCCTTTACTCAAACCATTAATAATAATTACACGCTCTTTCAAAAAATCAAACTGAGCCATGCTTTCATGCTTGCCTGTATAATTTATAAATTCATAAATTTCATCGCTCAAAATAAAAACATCGGGATACTTTTTAAAAACTTCTGCCAATGCTGCTAATTCTTCTTTTGTATATACCGCCCCTGTAGGGTTGCATGGCGATGAAAACATAAACAGTTTTGTCTTTTCTGTTATGGAATTTTCCAATTCTTGTGCAGTAATTTTATACCCGTTTTCTAAGGTTGTATCTACAAATTTTACAATACCACCAGCAAGTTTTACAATTTCGCTATACGTAACCCAATAAGGTGTAGGAATAATAACTTCATCGCCCACATCTACAAGCGCAAGCACAGCATTGGCAATGCTTTGCTTTGCACCAGTGCTTACAATTATTTGTGCAGGAGCATAGTCTAAATTGTTATCTCTTTTTAGTTTAGTACACACAGCTTCTCTTACATCAATGTAGCCAACAACTGGTGTATAATGGCTAAAATTTTCGTCAATTGCTTTTTTTGCAGCAACTTTTATATGTACTGGTGTATCAAAATCTGGTTCGCCTAAACTCAGGTCGGTAATATCAATTCCTTTGACCCTCAATTCTCGACCAAGTTTGGCCATTTTCAATGTTTCGGGCTCATTAAATTTATCCAATAAAGAAGAAAATTGCATAATGCAAAATGACTGATGAAATACAAATGTATCGTTATTTATCATGTCGTATAAACAATTTATCATTTATTATTCAACATTCACTTTAGCTGATAAAATACTTATATTAATCTTATTTTATAGTCGTATATGGGTTATCATCCTTAAAACAAGTTAACCCAGAACATGAAACATTGAATTTTCAATCTTCAACTTTCAACTTTTTCCTATCTTAGCAAAATGAATACCTATGCAGAAGAAAATTATTTGAAAGCGCTTTTTAACCTAAGCAACGAAAAAGGCGAAGTTACGGTGCAAGAGCTGAGCAAAGAGCTACAAATAAAAATGCCTTCTGTAAATAGTATGATTAAAAAATTGGCTGAAAAAAAATTGGTACATTATGAAAGTTACAAACCGCTTCGCTTAACTGATAAAGGAAAAAAAGATGCAGGATTAATTATTCGAAAGCATAGGCTTACAGAAATGTATTTGGTAGAAAAAATGGGCTTTGGGTGGGAGCAAGTACATCAAATAGCAGAGCAAGTAGAGCATTTGCAATCGCCATTATTTTTCGACAAAATGGATGAGCTTATGGGCTTCCCAAATGTAGATCCACATGGCTCACCCATACCAGATAAGCAAGGTAAAATACAATGGTTGCAATACAAAAAACTTAGTGACCACAAAGTAGGAGATAGCATTAAACTTGCCGCAGTGACCAATTCGTCTGAAGATTTTTTAAAATTCTTAAACAGCCGTGGCTTGCATCTTGGGCTTGTTGTAAAAGTTATAGGGGTAGAAGACTTTGACGGTAGTATGCTGGTAAATTATGGAGAGAAGGAAAATGAAATGCTGAGTAAAATGGTAACTGAAAAATTATTAACTGAAAAAATATAATAATGAAATACAGACCAAAATTAGTCATCAAACCTACAACAAGAGATAAATTTATCCAGCTATTTTCTTATTTGTTTTTATTGGCCAGTTACGTAATGGCTTTTTGGATATATTCAACATCTCCAGAAAAAATTCCTTACCATTTTAATACACATGGATTTCCAGATATTATGGAAACAAAAAGATATATTTTTGCTGTTCCTATATTGGCAACTTTGGTTTTCTTATTGTTAAATTTTCTATATAAAAGACCACACAAATACAATTATTCTCAAGAATTAAATGAAGATAATGTAGAAGAGAATTACAGGAGGGGAATACTGCTTTTGAGGGTATTAAACATTGTTATAATTGCCTTGGCTATTGCTTTTATTTACGAAATATATATTGGCATTGAGCATTACTATTATCCATCAAAAGAAATTATACCAACAAATTAATTTTACATGAATTTAAAAAAGCATCTTCTTCAAATGTTAGTGTAAGGCATTGCATTCGGATTTGTATTTTATTTGAAAAATATTTCTGTAGCCCCATACCCATACAATTGATGATATTGATTTATAAAAGATTTTACTTCCTTTTTCAATTTTAAAATATCGTGTATCTCATCTTTTAACTTGCCCTCACCTACGCCATGTATGATGGTGAGTGTATGTTGCTTGTGGGCTACAGCAAGCTCGTAATATTTTTCAAAAGCATTGAGCTGTGTAGTGAGTATTTCAAAATTGGTAAGATCATCACAATTGTTGTTTAACTTTTCAATATGCAAATCTACCACGCTACGAGCTGCTGGTAGGTTTTCTATAATCTTGCCTGCATCATACACACGAAAACCTGCACCACCAAGTCGGCTCAAATCAACTTTTTCATCATCTATTTTATCGGGGTAATGTGTAAACAATTCATAGGAGAAAGAAGAATCGTTTTTCTGTTGTGTTTCTTCTATTTTTTTAAATAGTTTTTTACCATTGAGTTTAAAAAAAACTTCGTGTGCAGGTGCTTTCTTTTTATCTGGAATGCTAAGGCAGAATTCGAATTCAAATTTTGGTGCTTCTCCCATATCTTCAAAACTCACATCGTGTAAATAAAATTCTGATAGGCCTGCAATATTATTTTTAAGGTTAAACGAACTTTCGCCATTAAACATTAAATTGTAATTAAAATCGTACCCTTCTTCATTTTGATTTACCAAAAATATTTTCAATTTTTCAACTACATCATCATCAAAAATATCTTTATCGTAAATAGGTAAAAATTGCAGAAAAACACCATCGCCTACTTTTTGTTTCTTTGCTGGTTTTTCTCTTTTAATATTGTCAACATAAATTGTTTTCTTTTCTACAACCTTTTTTGCTTTAAAAAACATGTTGAAATAAGGAAAGTCTATTTGATCCATATATGCTGGAAACCTTACCCCACGCACTTCTATCATCACCATTTGTTCGTTCATTAGTTCTACCACTTTACCTTCTTCGTCTGTTGCTTTTACGATAATTTTATCGCCTACTTCGTATTTCATTTTTGTCTTTCCTTTTTTAACTATAACGGCGCAAAGTTAAATTACTTTGCGCCGTTTTGTAAGAAAATTAATTAACCTTTTATGATGCCAACTTACTCTTCTTATACCCATACAAGAAATAAACCACTAAGCCCAAGCCCAACCAACCAATAAACCATATCCAATTGCTTTTGCTCATACCCGTAAGCAAATAAAGACAAGTAGCTACACCCATTAATGGTATAAGTGACCATTTTTTTAAGAAAGCAAAAAGAGACATTACAATTAAACTTAACCAAAATATTATTAATGAAATATTAGGTAAAGCCATATCCATAAACGTTTTTTTACCTGATGTGTAATCTGCATTAGCACTAAAATCAAAATTAAATAAATTGGTAAAATAAGATGACGTAAATGCAGACAAAACCACAATGGCTAAAAGCACAATGGCTGGAAATATAAATTGACTGTTTACATAAGGCAAATTAAATTTACCTTCTTCCTTTTGCACACGTGGAATAAGCAAAACACCGCCACACACCAATACAAATGCAAAAAGCGTAGCAATACTTGTAAAATCTAACACAAAAGTTTTATCTGTAAAAAAAATAGGAATACCAACCACCAATCCAGTAATGATGGTAGAAAATGAAGGGGTTTTAAACTTGGGATGTATTTTTTGAAATACGTTTGGCAATAACCCATCACGGCTCATGCTCATCCAAATACGGGGCTGCCCCATTTGAAAAACGAGTAGCACACTGGTCATAGCAACGACTGCTACAATAGAAACCAAAAACTGCATCCAACCTACATTCAAATTAGATGCTTCAAAAATAAATGACAGTGGATCTCCCACGCCATCAAACTTTTTGTAATGCACAGCACCTGTAAGTACCAGTGTAAGTAAAATATAAATAATGGTGCAAATTACCAAAGACAAAATCATACCTCTCGGTAAATCTCTCTGCGGATTTTTACTTTCTTCTGCTAATACACTTACGGCATCAAAACCAATGTAGGCAAAGAATACACCGCTTACCGCCATCATCACACCTCCAAAACCATTTGGCATAAATGCTTTTACACCTTCATCGTTTGCTGGCATCCAATTAGCCGTAAGCCCATTTGAAAAAATATAATATGCACCTACTGCAATTACTAAAAAAACAACAATCAATTTTAATACTACCATGAGGTTGCTAAAGTTTCTACTTTCTTTTACACCTCTATACACCAACATCGTAATAAGCACATTAATAATAAAAGCAGGTATGTCTGCTATGATTCTAAGTCCACCAACCATTGGCGCATTATTCCATGCTGCCAATACATCTGCATTGGTAGAGCCATCCTCCACTGCATGCTTGGCTTCCATGTAACTGGTGCTTAAATATTGTGGTATATGCACATTTATTTTATCTAAAAAAGATGTAAAATAATCGCTCCAAGAATAGGCTACATAAATATTACCAATTGAATATTCCATTATCAATGCCCAACCAATTATCCATGCAAACAATTCACCAAAGCTAGCATATGCATATGTGTATGCGCTACCTGCTACAGGTATGCGACTCGCAAACTCACTATAACAAAACGCAGTAAATGCGCAAGCAATAGCAGTAATAACAAATAACACCACCACACCAGGGCCACCATTAAAAACTGCCCCGCCCAAACTACTAAAACTACCTGCACCTAATATGGCTGCAATGCCAAAAAAAGTAAGGTCTTTTACATTGAGCACACGTTTTAATCCGCCCGCACCGTGGCTATCATCGCCACCTTCAGCCATTATGCTCGATATGTTTTTTCTTCTGAATAAAGAATTACTCATGTTAGTTGTTTTTGTAGAATGGAAAGTACGGAAAAAGTTTCAATTAGCTAATGTATTGCTTTGAATATACCATTGAAACTTATAAAATTAAAACGACTGCAAAAAAAGAAATTAATTTAGTTGCTCAATTGGACAACTTTTGTATATTTGCCACTTGAAAGAGATTAAAAAAATACGGACAATTATCTTTTATAAAAATTATTTTATTGATTTTTTTGAGAAACAAAGACAAAAAGTAAAAGATAAAATTGTTTGGACTTTTGATTTGATTGAGCAAATAGACAAAGTGCCTGAAACATATTTAAAATACATGGAGGGCTCTGAAAAAATATTTGAGATTAGGGTTCAAAATGGGAATGACATTTTTAGAATATTTTGTTTTTTTGATGAAGGAAATCTGGTTGTACTTGCAAATGGGTTTCAAAAGAAAAGTCAGAAAACTCCTAAAAATGAAATAGAAAAAGCAGAAAAAATAAAAGCAGAATATTATGAAAACAAATAAATATATAAAAACACTTGCCGAATTTAAAGACGAACAATATGGCAAGGTTGGTACAAAAAAAAGAGATAAACTTGAAAAAGGTTTTGAATCTTTTAAACTTGGTGCATTGATACATGATGCAAGAATTGAACAAGGATTAACACAAGAACAACTTGCGGTAAAATGTGGCACAAACAAAGCCTATATATCTAGGGTAGAAAATAACATTAAAGATGTAAGGATTTCAACTTTACAAAAAATTATAGAACTTGGGTTTGGCGGGCAATTACAAGTGAATATTAAGTTTTAAGAAAAGTGCTTTTATACAATAATTATAAAAGCTAATCCGAATCCGTAATCTATTGCACAATCTATTGCATAATAAAAGACGAGAAATGGTATGTCGATGAAGTGAGTGATCCTGAAAGAATCGGAACAGGCGACACGATGATGACCATAGCTGCCAAAGTTTGGGCAAAAGCCTTTGGCTTTTTGCCCAAAATAAAAAACCTCCCCCCTCTCTGAATGAAAAAAGCCAGTACCTAATAATTTATAGTCTATGAAAATAGCAGAGGTTGAGCTCTAAAAAAATCTTAAATCAACAATATTCGATCTTACATCCCTGTTACTTCTCCCTCATCATTAAATCAGCAGCCAGTTGTCTTAGCAACACTTTTCTATCGCTAAGTACTGCCACTTCATCTAAATGTTGTAGGGCAATGTTGTAGTATTTTTCTTTGAGTTCAGTAGCCCATTCATCCGCCTTGCAATCTCTAAAAATTTGCAAAACTTTTTCTACTTTATCGACGGAGTTATTCTTTATGAGCGTATCCAATTCTGTATTGGCTTCGGGAGTGCAATACTCCCGTGCATGTATCATGAGAAAAGTTTTTTTATTGGCAATAATATCTCCGCCTTGTTGTTTTCCAGTTTTTGTAACATCGCCAAAGGCATCTAAATAATCATCTTGCACCTGAAAAGCTATACCAAGGTTTTTGCCAAACTCGTACAAATGATCTTGATTGCCTAAGCCTGCACCACCAAGCACAGCGCCCATCTGCAAGCTAGAAGCCACAAGTACAGAGGTTTTCAGCGTTATCATATTTAAGTAGTCATCAAAACTCACATGATCTTTTGTTTCAAAATCCATATCGAGTTGTTGGCCCTCGCAAACTTCTTTAGCCGTTTTATTAAAAATATCTATGCAGCGGTGCAGGTATGGGGCACTTATTTTACTGAGGTTTTCATATGCAGTTACAAGCATTACATCGCCTGCCAACAAAGCTGTATTCTCCCCATATTTTTGATGCACCGTTTCCATTCCTCTTCGCAATGGCGCTTTGTCCATTATATCATCGTGTATCAAACTAAAATTGTGAAACAGTTCTATGGATGCTGCAGCATGGTACGCATCATCGCCAACGGGTGCAAACAACTCATTGGCCAAGTACACACAAATTGGGCGAATGCGTTTTCCCTTTATACCCAAAATATATTGTGCAGGGTCGTATAGCGTAGGCGTGTGTGTAGGAAAATGACGCACGTTAAATCGTTCTTCAAATTGTTGGGAGAAATGTTGGAATGAATGCATTGAAATGTATAACTATTTTTTTGAACTCACATGTACGTTTTTAAGTGGAGTATGGTTTACTCAATTATTTTATTACTTCCTCCTTCGGCGGACACAGTCGCTGAAAGTTGTCTGCCACAAAGTCTCTAAGACTCAAAGGGAAAAACTTCGTTTTTGTTTTTGCTGCGCAAAAATATTATAGCCACTAATTTCACAAATAAACACGAATGTTTGTTTTGCTTCGCAAAATTCTTTTTGCCGAGAAGACGGGAAGGCGTTTTTTAGGAAATAAGTCGGGGTTAGGTTTTGCTGCGCAAAACATTGAACCCTACAAACTTTGGAAAGACCGTCAATATTGAACGAGCCTCTTCAACTCTTCAAACAATTTTCAACAACTTTCAACCTTCAACTTTCAACTTTTTCACTTCTTCTTCGCCACTTTCTTTTTCACTTCCACCTTCTTAGCCGCACCTTTCGAGCCCTTTGCCCCTGCTTGTTTTGCCTTACCTTCTGTTTCCGTCACCCATTGGTAATCTAGCTGGCGTTTATCTAAATTAGCTGCTATTACTTTTATGGTTATATGGTCTCCCATTCTAAATGTTTTACCTGTGCGCATACCCACGAGTGAGTAGTTGGCTTCGTCTTGTCTAAAATCATCGTAGTCGCTAAGGTCTTTTACACTCACCAAGCCTTCGCATTTATGCTCCACGGTTTCTACCCAAAAACCAAATTGCGAAACACCACTAATGATGCCTTCAAACTCATCACCCAAAAACTGTTGCATATATTCTACCTGCTTGTATTTATTACTTGCACGTTCTGCCTCCATAGCACCACGCTCTCTATCGCTACAATGTTTATTTTTTTCTTCCATAGCTTTATCAATAAGTAAATTCTTATCAATAATACTTTGCATTACTCTATGCACCATCACATCTGGATACCTACGAATAGGCGATGTAAAATGACAATAGTTTTCGAAACCTAAACCGTAATGCCCAACATTTTCTGAAGTATATTTTGCCTTAGCCATGGTGCGAATACCAAGCTGCTCCAATACATGCTGCTCTGGTTGGCCTTTTACATCTGCCAATAATTTATTAAAGGATGTAGCTACATCATTAGGATTTTTTGCATCAAATTCATACCCACATTTTTTTGCGAAAGCAATAAAAGGTGCTAGTTTTTCAGGATCAGGATCATCGTGCGTACGATACGAAAAAGGTATCGGTTCTTTATTCACTTTTATTTTAGAAACATACTCTGCCACCGTGCGATTTGCGAGCAACATAAATTCCTCTACCAATTTATTGGCATCCTTACTTTCTTTTATCATGATGCCAATGGGCTTCCCTTTGTCATCTAATTTAAATCGAACTTCTTGCGATGAAAAATTTATAGCACCATTATCAAAACGCTCTTTTCTAAATTGCTTTGCCAATTTATCTAACAACAAAATGGGTTTAAAATGAAGCCCATCTTTGGTTTCAATAGTTTGTTGTACTTCTTCATAAGTAAAACGATGATTGCTGTGTATAACCGTTCTGCCAATCCATTTGTGTTTTACTTCTGCTCGGTTGCTTATTTGAAAAATTACCGAGAAACAATATTTATCTTCATTGGGCCTAAGCGAACACAATTCGTTCGATATTTTTTCGGGCAACATAGGGTTTACTCTATCGGGCAAATACACACTCGTAGCACGCTCGTAAGCCGATTTATCTAAGATACTGCCGGGCGTTACAAAATGACTCACATCTGCAATGTGTACACCAATTTCATAATTACCATTATCCAAATTTCTTATCGAAATCGCATCATCAAAATCTTTTGCATCTGCAGGATCTATGGTAAATGTAAGTATGTCTCTACAATCTTTTCGTTTTTTCAATTCTTCTCTTGTAATATTAGGACTCAATGCCGCAGCAGCTTTCAGCACATCCGCATCAAACGATAATGGAAAACCAGCATGCACCAATATTTCTTTCATAGCCATATCGGCTTCGTTTTCTGCAGTCATTACCGCTACAATTTCGCCTTCAGGTTTTTTATCGCTCTTATCCCATTGCAAAAATTTTGCTACTACCCTATCTCCATCTTTTGCGCCATTTAGTTTTTTAAAATCTATATGAAAATCGGGCATAGGATTATTGCCGCCAGCTATAAAAAATGCCATAGTACCTTTTACTTGTACATTGCCAATAAAATCTGTTTGCTTGCGCTCCACTACGCCAGTAATTTTTCCTTCGGTGCGTTTGGTTTTATCGTGTGGGTTCATTACTTGCACCTTCACCGTATCGCCATGAAAAGCCTTGCCAAAATCGTTTGGTTTTACGATAATATCCTTATCTCTACCTTCCACTATTACAAAACCCATACCACTGCGGCTTATTTCAAGTTTACCTTTTACTACCTCGCTTTGTGTAGGTTTTTTCTTCCCATCCGAACTATGCTGTTTACTCATAAAACTTTTTCTATTGTATTAATTATATGCAATGTACAAAATTAATTTTTGAGGTGGTAAAGACTTGATGTATAAGTACTCTCAGCCTGAGCTTATCGAAGGCGATTTTAGGTAATAAAAGTATTATTATAGCACCAATCTTAAATTCTTTTTGGGGCTGTGGGCTGCATACCATTATAGAACATTTGTTGCGGCTGTCCGTAGTACTCCTCGTTCCGCTTCGCTTCACTGTGGGGTACTACTTCCCATCCGCCAGCCCTTGGGCAGATATGCTTTTTTCAGCTTTTATTATGCAATAGATTGAAGTGAAAGTTGAGTGGGGACACGCAGCTAGGCGAAGGATAGTAGGAAAGTTCAATATTACAACTAATCGATTTCATATATTTGAAGTATGAAATAATAATTCTTCACCCAAATTAGCTTGCATTTTATATGCTTAAACATTTAAAAACTTTTTTCAACCCTTCATCTAAAAACTATTCTTATACCCAACCAAAAGAATTAATTATTTCTAAAATTAAAGAAGTTTTTAAAGAAAAAGTGACTTTGCTAAGTAGCAATGATATGAAAGGGATTTTTTTGAGCAAGGATACTTTTGAAATAGAGATAATTTCTGCAGGGTATGCAAATGGAGTTAAATATAGTTCTTCGCTTATTGGGGAAATAATTGAAACGCAAAATGGAAGAACCCAAATAAAAACAATAGCAAAACCGAGTGTTGCATTATATATTTTATTTTTGATAGGCATCGTTTTTGGTATAATTGCTTTCTATAATTTTATGCAGACAAACTCATTTGTGTCTTTATTTTGGTCAATAGTAATCATAATAGGATTACCAACATTTTCTATAGGTTTTTCTAATGTAGCTATTGCTGCTATTCGTGAAAGATATAAAATGTATATAGATAAAGAATTGAAATCTTAAATTTATTACTTTGCATATTCAATCTCAAAAAAAATAATATTGTTTGATATACTACAATTAAAAATTAACAAACATGAACCCAACCATTAAAAATATTTTAGCAGTAATTGCAGGTTTAGTTATTGGCAGTATCGTAAATATGGGCATCGTAATGCTAAGCAGTTCCATCATTCCACCACCTAACGGCGCAGATGTAACTACTATGGAAGGTTTAAAAGCATCTATGCATTTATTTACACCCAAACATTTCTTAATGCCATTTTTAGCACATGCGCTAGGTACATTAGCAGGTGCATATATAGCTGCTCGTATAGCAGCTAATAATAAAATGAAATTTGCATTGGTTATTGGTATTGTTTTTTTAATTGGCGGCATTAGCAATATAATAATGTTACCATCTCCTATTTGGTTTACAATTGTAGATTTAGTTGGAGCATACATTCCAATGGGGTATATAGCTGGTAAACTTGTAGAGAAATAAAAATACAATGAAAGATTTTATTTGAATTTATACTAATAAAATAAAGAGTTTTTAAACCAAATAAAATGATTTAAAATGGGCGTATCTATTCATTATAGCGGGCAATTAAAAGAAGCAGCAATGCTACCATTACTTGTAGAAGAAGTAGAAGACATAGCTAAAATACTAAACTGGACATTTAAAAGTTTTTTAACCCAATATCCCAACGATGTATTTGAATTGACAAATTCGGGAAAAGATTATGGCATTGTAGTTTCGCCACCAGAATGCGAACCTGTAGTTTTTATTTTTGATTATGAAGGTCATATATATGCCCCATGGTTAAAACAGTATTTTACAGATCGGTTTTACATTTACAACATTAGTACCAAAACACAGTTTGCAGGCACAGATGTACATGTAAAAGTGATAGAGCTGATGAGGCATTTGAATAAAAAATATTTTATCAATTTTACAATGTTAGATGAGGGAGAATATTGGGAAACTGGAAATAGAACACTATTAAAATCAAAAATTGATTTTTTAGGAGCCAAAATAAATCAATTGGCCAATGTTTTAGAAAATACAAAGATGAATGAAGGCGAAAATTTGGAAGACTTTATAAAAAGAATAGCAAGGGATTTGTAAAAGCCAACAATAATTCCTACTCATTAAAAAAAGTTTTGAATTGCCTCAAAAAAACATTCTGTACAATTTTCATACTTTTGTACTATGACAAATCTTTCTGTAAATATAAATAAAATAGCCACCTTGCGCAATGCTCGTGGTGGCAACAACCCCGATGTAATAAAGGCAGCATTGGATATTGAGCGATTTGGAGCCTATGGCATTACCGTACACCCAAGACCAGATGAGCGGCATATTACTTACAAAGATGTGTACGATTTAAAAAAAGTAATTACTACAGAATTTAATATTGAGGGCAATCCAACAGAAGATAGTTTTGTAAAATTAGTGTTGGAAAATAAGCCTACACAAGTTACACTTGTGCCAGATGCGGTTGGGCAAATAACAAGTAACCATGGTTGGGATACAATAACACACCAACAATATTTGAAAGACATTATTGCTATTTTTAAAAAAGCAGGAATACGAGTTTCTATATTTGTAGATGCTGATGTAAAAATGATAGAAGGCGCAAAAGAAACTGGTACAGACAGAATAGAATTATATACCGAAAGTTACGCAAAGCAGTTTTCAGTGGGCAATAAGCAGTTGGCAATTGAGCCCTTTGTGGCAGCAGCTTTAAAAGCTACCGAGCTTGGGCTAGGTATAAATGCAGGGCATGATTTAGATTCGCAAAACCTGCAATATTTTGCGCAAAACATACCAAACTTATTGGAAGTTTCTATTGGTCATGCACTTATTTGCGATGCACTTTATTTGGGGTTGGAAAATGCGGTGCAGATATATAAACGGCAATTAAACTTTTAACCTTGAACCTTTCAAACCTATTAAACCTCTTAAACTTTCATCTACTTCATCACCTGCATCAATTTATACTCCAACGCAGCACCTCTTAAATTTTTTCCAATTAAATTTCCATCTGGGTCAAGTAAAAAGTTTTGAGGAATACTTTGAATACCGAATTGTTGTGCAACTGCATTGCTCCAAAATTTAAGATCGCTCAATTGGGTCCAATTCAATCCATCTGCTGCAATGGCATCTATCCATTTTTGTTTATCTCTATCTAGAGAAATACCTAGCACTGTAAAATTTTTATTTTTATATTGTTCAAAAGTTCTTACAACGTTAGGATTCTCTGCTCTGCAAGGACCACACCAACTTGCCCAAAAGTCCACCAGTACATATTTTCCTTTAAATGAAGCAAGACTAATTTCTTTTCCACTAGTATCTGCTTGAGAAAAATCTGCCAATGGTTTTCCATAACCTGCTGCTTTTGTTTGCTCTATTTGCTGACCAATATATGCACCAATCGTAGATGTTTTTATTGGGGCAGAAAGTATATTGTACATTTCTTCTTGCTTTATATAATCGCCAGTAATTTGACTATGCCGGTAAATAGCCAATGGTGAAACATAAGAGGCAGGATGTGTTGTAACAAATTTTTCTACAACTGTTGCCGCTTCATTCATAAAAGCAACATCATATCTTCCTTTGCCATTGAATAAATCTTGGTACTTTAAAGTAGCAGTATTAAAAGCAGCGAAATCATTATGTGATGGGGAGCCTGTAATATCGGCTGTTTCAAATCCACCAGCCTTTGCATTTACGGTTACATTACTATTATCAATAAAAATAGTTATAAATGGTGGTTGAGCATTTACTCCTAAAATTTTAAAATCGGGATTGGTTACTTTTCCAGTAAATGAAAATTTTCCTTTTTTTACTGTCGAACTTTGTTCTTCTGCTCCTGTACTACCATTAAGCATTTTAATTGTAGTGCCATCTGCTACTCCAGCTACATTAGCATTAATTACAAAACCATCTGTAATTTTTACAGTAGTCTTTGGGTTAGCAACTTTTTTAGCAATTGTTTTTGCTGGAGTTTTAGATTTTATTTTTTTTACTTGCGCATTCGCAAAAGCTGGTACAATTAAAACCAATAAGAGAAAACGTTTCATTTTTATAATTTAGAAATTGCAATTTAGCATATTCAATCAAAATAAATACACAAAATTCTATCGTATGGTTTTTACGAAGGAAACTGTGGCAGTTTCAATGTTTTTTGCATTACCAATGGCTTTAATGAAAGCACTGCCTACAATGGCTCCTGATGCATATTCACAAGCATTTTTAAAAGTTTCTTTGCTATTTATTCCAAAGCCAATCATAAATGGGTTTTTAAGTTTCATGGATGATAATTTCTTAAAATATTCATTTTGACCATCTTTATTACTGCTACTACCTGTAATAGAATTGGAAGAAACGACGTATAAAAAGCCAGAACTTAGGCTATCCGCTTTTTTTATTCTTTCAATAGAGGTTTGTGGCGTTACTAAAAAAATGAATGATAAATTATTTTCTGCAAAATATTTCTTATACATATGCTTATACTCATGCATGGGCAAATCAGGTAAAATTATACCAGCAACACCAACCGATGAAGCCATTTTACAAAATTTTTCCAACCCATATTGTAATACTGGATTTAAGTATCCCATTAAGATTATTGGAACATTAATATTTTTTTTGGCGTCTTTCAATTGTTTAAAAAGCAAATCAATTGTCATTCCATTTTTAAGTGCAACCATATTGCTATCTTGTATTACTGGCCCATCAGCAATAGGGTCGCTGTAAGGCATGCCAACTTCTATCATATCAACTCCGCTTTTTTGCAGTGCTAGCAAAACCTCTGCGGTGCTTTCTTTTTTTGGAAAACCTGCGGTGCAATAAACGTTGAGGAGGTTTTTGTTTTTGTTTTGAAAAAGGGTTGTTAATTTATTATTCATTATTTTATATTCATCGTTTATTATTTACTATTTTATCATTTACCATTAACAAAGCCCTACATTGATTTTAAACCTAAAAATTTATTGGATATTATATGCTACATATTTTTATAAGGACAAAATAAACTAACCAACCATTCAACTAATCAACAATCTTCAACCACTTTCAACAATTCTTTCTATAAATACTTCATGTACGTGCTCAAATCCTTGTCTCCTCTCCCACTCAAATTTATTACCACCACATCATCTTTTTTAAATTTCATATTTTCCAATACTGCAAATGCATGTGCTGTTTCCAATGCTGGAATAATACCTTCTGTTTTTGATAAATGAAAAGCAGCTTTTAATGCATCTTCGTCTGTAATGCTTACAAAACTTGCACGCTTGCTTGCATATAGGTTTGCGTGCATGGGACCAATACCTGGGTAATCTAATCCTGCGGAAATGCTGTGTGGCTCTACAACCTGTCCATCTGCAGTTTGCATGAGTAAACTTTTACTGCCATGCAAAATACCTGTAGTACCTAATGCAGTTGTAGCTGCACTCATGCCGCTATTTACGCCGCAACCTGCAGCTTCTACCGCTATTATTTTTACTTTTTCATCTTCTAAAAAATGATAGAAAGCACCTGCTGCGTTGCTGCCTCCGCCAACACACGCAATCACATGCGTAGGCAACTCATTACCTGTTTGTTTTTTAAGTTGCTGCTTTATTTCTTTGCTTATTACACTTTGAAAACGAGCCACCATATCTGGATAAGGATGTGGACCAACAACGCTTCCAATAATATAATGTGTATCTGTTGGATTATTTATCCAATCTCTAATAGCTTCGTTGGTGGCGTCTTTTAGCGTTTTACTGCCACTGGTTGCAGGCACTACTTTTGCCCCAAGCATTTGCATACGGGCTACATTGGGAGCTTGGCGTTCAATATCTTTTTCGCCCATATAAACAATACACTCCAAACCTTTGAGGGCGCAAACCGTTGCTGTAGCTACACCATGCTGCCCTGCGCCTGTTTCTGCAATGATTCTTTTTTTACCTAATGCTAATGCTACTAATACTTGTCCAATGGTATTATTTACTTTGTGTGCGCCTGTGTGGCACAAGTCTTCCCGCTTTAAATAAATATTTGTTTTGTATTGTTTGCTTAAGTTTTCTGCAAAGTACAATGCGGTTGGCCTCCCTGCAAAATCTTTTAAGAGTAAATTAAATTCTTCCTTAAACTTTTTTGTAGAAGAAATTTTTAAATAATTATTTCTTAATGTTTCTATATTGGCATGCAACATTTCGGGAATGAATGCACCACCAAACTCACCGTAGTAACCATTTTCGTCTGGCTGGGAGAATATTTGTTGTTTGTTTTTTTTCAATTTATGTTCAAATTATTTCGATGTCAGCCTGAGCTTGTCGAAGGCGATGCTAAATATAGCAGAGCTCTTTTCGTAAACTAACCCGCCTTCGACAAGCTCAGGCTGACAATATTATTATTACAGTACTTACTTCAAATCCTTAATAAATCCCAATACCAATCCCATATCCTTCACACCTGGTTCTTTTTCAAACTTGCTATTTACATCTATCCCAAAAAAATCGGGGTGTTTAAATTTCTTTACCATGGCTACATCTTCAGGACCAATACCGCCGCTTAAGAAAAATGGTTTTTCTATTTTAGCTTCTGTCAATTTTTTCCAATCAAACTTTTTGCCTGTACCACCATTAGCATCTTTTGTAGCTGTATCAAATAAATAGTAATCACATACATCATCATACGGCGCTATCAGTTCATCAATTGAACCAGTTTCGTCGCCAATACTAAATACCTTTATTACTTCTGTATCTTCCGATATTTCCGCACACAAAGCCGGGCTTTCATTGCCATGCAACTGCACCATATCCAATTCAAATTTTTCTACCATTTCCATTACATCTTCATACTCTTTATCTATAAAAACACCAACTTTTTTTATATCTAAATCCATTCCCGTTAAATCTTCTTCGGCCATTTTATCGCCAGCAAAACGAGGAGAGTCTTCCACAAAAATAAACCCTGCATAGGCAATGTTTAATCCTTCGAGTTGTTGTAATTGCTTTTTAGAAGTAATTCCACAAACTTTAATATTCATCATAGTCTTATATTTTGTACAAAGTTATTAAAAGCCAAAGCAGGATTGGCTTCTTTCATAAACATTTCTCCAATTAAAAATCCTTTAAACCCTGCACTTTTAAAAGTATGAATCATAGAAACCTTACTGATACCGCTTTCTGCAATTTTTATTTTATCATTTGAAATTAATTTTGCCATTCGTAAAGATGCATTAATATCTACTTTAAAATCTTTTAGGTTTCGGTTGTTTATACCTACTAAAATTGTTTCATCGCAGATGTGTGCCAATTCAGATTCATCATGCAATTCCAATAAAACTTCTAACCCAATAGATACAGCATACTTTGCTAATGATTGTACTTCTTTGGGAGTAAGGCATGATGCTATCAATAAAATAACATCAGCACCCATTGCTTTTGCTTCTGCAATTTGGTAATTATCTATGATAAAATCTTTTCTTAAAATAGGAATGTTATTCACCCTTGCAACTACCAAATCTGCAGTGCTACCACCAAAAAAATCAGAATCTGTTAATACAGATAAACACACCGCTCCAGCTTGTGTGTACCCTCTTGTAACATCTACCACATTTGCATGCTCATTTATAAAACCCTTACTGGGCGATTTTCTTTTGAACTCTGCTATAATGCCAGTGCTACCTTCTTTTGATAAACTTTCTATTAATGAAAAACATTTTCTATTGAAATGTTTTGTTTGCATTAGTAAAGCTTGCGAAACGATTAGTTTTCGTTCGGCAATTTCTAATTTTTTGTGTTCTATTATGGTCTGTAAAATGTTCATTTCTTTTAATTATTTTCTCCTATCCTTAAAAACTTCTATATATTTCCGTCTGATAATTTTGCTGTCAGCCTGAGCTTGTCGAAGGCGCTACCAAATTAAAAGAAAGTTTTTCCCGAGTCAACCCGCCTTCGACAAGCTCAGGCTGACAGCTTTTTAATGCAACCAACCGCCATGGTTCGTGTCCCACGAACCATTTTATTTATATTACCTATCCAATTATTTTCTTCAACGATTCATACGCTCTCCCACTCTCCAAACTCTCCACCGCCATTTGCATACAAGTATCATAGCCTGCATATTTTTCTGTGGTATGCAGCGCCATAGCAGCATTAGCAAGCACTACGGCATTTTGTGCCCATGTACCTTCGCCTTTTAAAATGCTTATAAATATTTTTGCCGCATCTTCTGGTGAGTTACCACCTGCTATATCGTCTGGCGAAACAGTACGCTTGCCAAGATAATAAGCCGTGTATATTTTTTCACCCGCTGCGGTTATTACTTTGGTATCGGTTGTTAAACTTATTTCATCATATCCATCCAAACTATTTACAATAGAAAACTTTGCAGCATCGTTTTGCAATAGATAATTATACATTCTTCCCATTTCTGCATTGTACACCCCAAGCATACGAAACGCAGGATTGGCGGGGTTTACCAACGGCCCCATCATATTAAATAATGTTCTTACACCCAATTGTTTTCTTACATGGCTCACCACTTTTAATGCAGGGTGAAATAGTGGTGCATGCAAAAAAGTAATATTAGCTTCATCTAATTCTTTTTTCAATACATCATTTTCATTCTTAAAAGTATAACCCAATTGTTGCAAAACATCACTGCTACCCGTAACCGATGTGGATGCAACATTTCCATGCTTGGCTACTTTATTACCCGTGCCTGCCACAATAAAACTAGCAATGGTAGAAATGTTAAACGTATTTTTTCCATCGCCACCTGTACCTACAATATCGATTACATCTTCCTCAAAAGCAATGGGCAAAGCCATTTCCATTAATGCATTTCTAAAACCCTGCAACTCTGCAATAGTGATGGTTCGCATAAGATACACGGTAGTAAATGCCGCTACTTCTGCATCGGTATAAATACCTTTTCCAATATTCATCATAACTTCTTTTGCTTGCTCGGCGTTTAGGCTTTTGTATTCGAAGAGAAGGTTTAGTATTTTTTTCATTTATTATCTTTTACTAATTAAGTTTTTTGCTTCGCAAAAGTTGTTTTGCCGAGAAGGCGAAAAGGCGTTTATTCATGAGTAGATTCACTTATTAAAACTAATTAAGATGGAGCTAAAAATGCTTCGCATTTCTAAGAACCAATCAACAATTTATCACTTAAACAATTTAACTATGCAATAACCAATTCCTCATCATCTTCTCCCCATCCGGCGTAAGCACACTTTCTGGGTGAAATTGTACCGATTGCAAATTGTATGTTTTGTGTTGCATGGCCATTATGTAATTGTTTTCATCTACAGCTGTCACTTCAAATCCATCTGGTACGGTTGCAGCATCTACAATCCAACTGTGGTATCGTCCTGCTTCAAATTCGTTTTCAAAACCTTTAAACAAAATAGATTTGCTTTCCGTTTGAATAATTTTTGTAGCTACGCCATGAAAAACCGTATCTAAATTTATCAATTTTGCGCCAAATGCTTCCCCTATTGCTTGATGCCCCAAACAAACACCCAATATAGGTTTTGTGACAGCGTACATTTTTATTAATGGCAATAACAATCCTGCTTCTTCGGGTATGCCTGGGCCTGGAGATAAAATAATTTTATCGTATTGCGCTACATCTTCTAAAGCTATTTTATCATTGCGAAATACATCTGGTTTTACATCTGTAATTTTTTCTACCAAATGAACGAGGTTGTAAGTGAATGAATCATAATTGTCGAATACTAATATTTTCATTTCAATTTTTTGTTTTACTAATAAGTTTTCATTTTGCTTCGCAAAAGATTTAAAGCCACAAAGGCGCAAAGGCACTAAGGAAAATCTTCGTTTTTATTTTTTGCTTTGCAAAGTTATTTTGCCGAGAAGGCGGAAAGGCGTTTTTGGATGGAAGAAGGCGGGAAGTTAATTTTGCTTCGCAAAATTCCCAACCTTGAACCTTGAACCTTCAACCTTGAACCTTCAACCTTGAACCTTCAACTCCCCATCCCCTCCGCCAATACAATAGCCCTCTTCAACGCTCCCAACTTATGCCCTACTTCTTCCAACTCGCTTTGCGGAATACTTGCTGCTACTACGCCTGCGCCTGCACGATAGGTGAGTGTATTGTTTCTGCACAAAAAAGTACGAATCATAATGGCATGGTTGCAACTTTTATCAAAACCAATATAACCAATGGCACCACCATAAAAACTACGTTCGTTTTGCTCAATGCTATTTATCAATTGCATGGCTTTATATTTTGGTGCGCCGCTTAGTGTACCCGCAGGGAAAACCGAAGCCATTATTTTAAATGGATTTTTTTCTTCACCAACATTACCCTGCACTTCGCTCACCATATGTATAACGTGGCTGTAAAAATTAATGTTTTTAAATTGTGTTACGTTTACATTTTTGCAAACCCTACTCAAATCATTTCTTGCCAAGTCAACCAACATAATATGCTCAGCATTTTCTTTAATGTCTTTTTCTAAATCAATAGCTAGCTGCTTATCTGCATCATCGTTTCCTGTTCGTCTAAATGTGCCTGCAATAGGATGTACAGTGGCTTTTCCATTTGCAATAACCACTTGGCTTTCGGGGCTAGAGCCCATCAACTTATAATCGCCATAATCAAAATAAAATAAATATGGCCCGGGGTTTACGCTGCGTAAACTTCGGTAAACATTAAACTCATCGCCAATATATTTTTGCTGAAAACTTCTGCTCAATACAATTTGAAATACATCGCCACGTTTACATGCATCAATACCTTTTTGCACCATGGCTCTATAGGTTTCGTTCGGCATATCTTGCACTTCATTTCCTTTTGTAGCAAACGGGAACACAGGCACATCCTTGCTTCGCAAAATATTTTCTACATCTTCTACCCTACTTTCTATTCCGTTGATGTTGTTTTCGCAAAGAAAAATTTCATCTTTAAAATGGTCGATGATGATTATGTATTGATACAACCTGTAACGCATCAGTGGAATAGCATTCGTATTTTTTTTTGATGAATTTAATTGAATCGAATCAAAAAATTGTACTGCATCATAAGTGGTATAGCCAAACAATCCTTGAGCAATTGTAGCTATTTTTTCTGAAGGAATGGATGCATCAAAACTATACATAAAATTTCCTAAAATACTACTGATATTATCTTTTGTAGAAATGGTAAGTGACTCTGTTTTTTGAGCAGGGTATTTGTATTCTGCCTTTTGCAAATCCATAATTTCTATTCCTCCAATAGCATTTATGGCTATAATGGATCGGCTATTCTCACCTGCATGTGAGTCTGTACTTTCTAGCAAAATTGTATCTCTAAACTTATCCCTCATACGCAAGTATATGCCCACAGGTGTGTACAAGTCTGCAGGTATTTTTGTGCAAGTGGTAGTTATATTTATTTTGTTCATGTAATTGCATTAAAAAAGCCCAAGCATTGTGCAAGGGCTTTTATTTAAAAATATATAAATAGGCGGCTATAGCACAATCGAATTTTGACTGTACCACCACCAAGCATTATTATTTGTTATTTGTTTCATTTGTACTGCAAATATGGGGCGAAAGGTTGAAATGGCAAAACTTTTTATCGCAAATAGTATTTTTACGTTAAATTGAACTTATCATCTTTAAGAAGCTTTTAACTATAATTGTCAATATTTATCACACCTTTGTTGAAACAATCAACCAAAATTGAAAACAATTTTACTAGTTTTATTTACCCTTTCCACTTTTGCTAGCAAAGCCCAAAAAATTGAAAAGATTTTTGTGAACCTTTATACGGATAGTTTAAAGAAAGGCACACACAATTACATTAATATAGATGGACAATTGAGCAATGGTAGATATTTGCCATTGGATAGTACAAAAATTTCATTTACTTGTGCTCAGGCCAAATTTGCTGGCAACTCCATTATTATTCCTGCAAACTTTACGGCAGAAAAAGTAACCATAAAAACAACTTTAAAAAGTGACCCTACTATTTTTAAAGAGTTTGAAGTGTATATAAAAAAGATGGAAGACCCGCAATTAAAATCTACTAACGAAGTAATGGCTGAGATAAAGACGAGTGCAAAGAAGAAGAAAAAGAAATCGCTTAACCACTAATTACACAAATATTCACGAATAAATACAAAAAATGCAACTTTATAAGTTGCATTTTTTGTTAATGAATTAATCGTTACTTATGCAAATTTCTTAGCATCTTCCAAAAACTTGGCCAAGCCACTATCGGTTAAAGGGTGTTTTAATAAACCTAAAATAGAATCAAGAGGACAAGTACATACATCTGCACCTGCTTCTGCACACTTAATAATATGTAATGGATTACGAATTGAAGCGGCTAATATTTCTGAATGAAAACCCTGTACATCGTATATGTGTCGTATTTGTTGTATTAATTCCACACCATCAAAACCCATATCATCTAATCTTCCAAGAAATGGTGAAATATAAGTAGCACCTGCTTTTGCAGCTAGTATAGCTTGCCCTGCAGAAAATATTAGTGTGCAATTTGTTTTTATACCATTATCGGTAAAATATTTTATAGCTTTTATACCATCTTTTATCATGGGTACTTTTACAATAATATTTTTGTGCAATGCGGCTAGTGCTTTTCCTTCTGCTACAATGCCATCAAAGTCGGTAGCAATTACTTCTGCGCTTATATCGCCATCCACCATATTGCAGATGTCAACATAATGTTTCATTACAGCGTCTTTGCCTTGTATGCCTTCTTTAGCCATTAGCGATGGATTGGTAGTTACACCATCTAAAATACCAAGATCGTTTGCTTCTTTTATTTGTGCAAGGTTTGCAGTGTCTATAAAAAATTTCATAAAAGAGATTTGAGATTTAATAATTAAGATTTAAGATTATTTTTAGTTTGTGCTTCTTTTTGTTTTTTTTGAAGGGTTTTTCTTGACGATGCTAAAATACTCGACAACTCAATAGCCTCAGTAATAAGCAAAGATAACTTTTTTTCAGGTAATAGTTTTAGCTCTTTAATAACTTCTAACCAAAACAATGATTCATCGGCTTCTTCAAACGCAATGCTAAGTTTAGATATAAAGGCTTTTGTGGAAATCCCTTTGCATGCGGCTCTATAATTAGCAGCTGTTGAAAAAGCTGAGCGTAATAATTGCATTTCAATTATACCTGCTATTTTCTTCTTGGGTAAATGTTCACACATGGCTACAATTCTATAAGCCAAGTTTTTTAATCTTCCTTCTAGTATTTTTGAGT
>JAYTLA010000126.1:0-1177 GCA_043729825.1 Ferruginibacter sp. | reverse complement strand
GGTCACGTTTACAGATACTTACCCACTCACTAGCTTTACCAATACCACAGTGGCAGCATTTACCGCAGCCAGCACCACTGCGGGCTGCACGGGCACAGTGGCTGGCGCGATTAGCGGTACAAGTGTTGGCTTAACGGCTGGCGTGATTCCAGCCAATACTTCATGCGATATTAGCGTGAAAGTGGTTGCGGCTGCGACGGGCGCTTACCTCAATAAAATTAATACGGTTTCAAGCACCAACAATGGCATTACCGTTACTACTGGCACTGTTGCATTGCCCGCAACTAGCTCTACATTGAATGTACTAGCCGTAGTGCCACCCTTTATTGCCAAAGCTTTCTCGCCTAGCACTGTGGGCGTGAATGACGTTTCTACCTTAACTTTTACCGTGACTAACCCGAATAACGCGACGGTTGGCACCATTGATGGTGTGGCGTTTAGCGATACTTATCCAACTGGCCTTGTCAACGCTGCTATACCTAACGCCAGCACTACTTGTACAGGCGGCAGCCTAACCGTGGGCAGCAATAGCATTGCGCTTGCGGGCGCGAGTATTCCATTTAATACCAGTTGTACCGTCAGCGTGAATGTATTCAGCGCAACGGCAAATAGTTACCTTAATACTTCTGGCAATGTTACTAGCACCACCACCACACCATTAATACCGCCTGGAAACACCGCCAGCGCCACTTTAACGGTAGTGCCCAAGCCGACCATTAGCAAGGCGTTTACAACGCCTTATATTTTGCCAGGTGACACGACAACACTGATACTTACCATTACCAATCCAACCGCATTGGCGCTGAGTGGCGTGGCATTTAGCGATACTTTCCCAGCTAACTTATTGATAGCAACACCCAACGCGCTTAATAATGGTTGCGGCGGCACAGTTACCGCCACAGCCGCTACTGGTTTGGTAAGTTTATCGGGCGGCAGCTTGATTGCAAATGGCAGCTGTAGCATTACTTTAGATGTCACTAGCAACGTGGTAGGTTCGCATAACAACACTGCAGGCGGCGTATCTTCTACAGAAACTGGCACGGCTGGCGCGCCCAGTAACACAGCAACCTTAAATGTAGTCAATAAGCCAATTATTACTAAATCATTTTCACCTAGCAGTATTGTGGCTGGTGACGCGTCCACGTTGACGCTAGTGATTAGCAACCCCAATGGTATT
>JAYTLA010000125.1:0-11049 GCA_043729825.1 Ferruginibacter sp. | reverse complement strand
TTCCAATCTTTCAAAGAACTTGTATTCCCTTTTTTTTACCCGCTTTTTCAAGCGGGTTGCAAAAGTATATAACTATTTTTTATTAACCAAAATTATATTGCTATTGACTATCATTTTTCGCCTCTTTTTCTTTTGTAAAGCCTTTGCTTTTTTTGTGCGGGGTGCAAATATAGACCTATATGAACGGATGACAAAAGTTTTTTGTTAATTATTATTAAATAAAAAATAAAATTTCTTGTAATCCTTATGAATATTGGGTTTAAAAAGATAAAATAATTTACACATCATTATTCATATCTTCAATTATGATTTAAATGATGTACATAAAATGGGTTGTTGTTGAAAAATGATTTACGGATAAAGGACTAGCGGATAGAAGTGAAAATCCTTTTTTGTGCCTTTTACAAAAAAGATTGTAATATATAGCCACATCAAATGTTCAATAAAGATTTGCAGCGCCCCAAATAAATGACAGGCATAAATTTTTTAATAGAAATTTTAAAGCAGCATTGAAGGTTATAAACTATTAAAAGCAACTTCTTTTAAAGTAAGCCCTTTTGCCGGCACTGAAAAATCAACATCGGTATTAAGTTTACTTTCGATGATATTTTTAAACTTTTCGAGAGAATATTTACCACGACCTACTTGCAGCATAGTGCCTACTAACCCTCTGACCATACCTCTTAAAAAACGATTACCAGTTACTTCAAATAATAGTGTTTTGTTTTGCAATGTCCAATGACTTTTTGTGAGGTTGCACTCGTAGGTGAAGACTTGAGTGTTTTTTTTAGAAAAACTTTGAAAGTTTGAATGCCTCAAAAGTATTGCTGCGGCTTTGTTTAATGTATCTATATTAAGTGCATAAGGGAAATAATATGCACTATCATCTATAAATGGATTTTTGGATTGATAAACATTGTATTGATAACTGCGACGAATGGCATCGAATCTACAATGAGCATCATTAGGTACTTGACGTAAACTTTTAACAACAATATCGTTTGGTAAAATGGCATTGAGATGATAAATGGCTTTTTCGGCTACGTGTGTATCAATAATTAATTCGGTATCGAAATGAAAATAATTTTGCTGTGCATGTACGCCTGCATCAGTACGTGAAGAACCAGTAAGCTCAAATAATTGCCTGTAATATATATGTAACGCTTTTTCTACTTCTGCCTGTATGGTATTGGCATTTTGCTGTATTTGAAAACCGGCGTAAGCTGTGCCTTTGTAGGCTACTTCTATAAAATACCTTGCCATGGGCTAGTTACGTATCATGGCTTTGAACCGGTTAATAAAATATTCGTCTTTTAAAATAAACTGTAGGGTTGCAAAATTTTGGGTGTCACTTGTAAATGGATATGCGGCATCGAAAAGTTTGTACTTGCCAGCATCATTTAATAATAGTACACTCAAATTTTTTATTTGCTCTACGGTAAAACATTTTTGTTTGAATATTTTTTTTACTGCATCTACCATATCATCGTCATTATCTTCTGCTACCATTTTTCTTCTTGCTTTTAAGAAATCTTCCTCGGTTGCATTTGCTTTGCAATCCGAATTGAAAGTAAGTTTAGGTTTTTCTGTTTTTACGACTGACTCAACAATAGGTGCGGAAATAGGTTCTTCTTTTTTAATTACGGGTTCTAAAATTGGTGTGGAAACAACTTCTTCCTTTTTGGTTACAGGCTCTACAATAGGTGATGAAACTGGCTCTTCTTGTTTTGCTTTATGCTCTACAAAAGGAGTGGAAACGGATTCTTCCTTTTGCATTGGCTCTTTTTTTTCTTCTGCATTTGCATTGGGGTTAGTCATTTCTATTTCTAGAAATTTTTTATCCTTTATTTGTGCAGTTTTTTCTGTTTCGCTATTTGTAACAACTTCGGTAGGGTTGGCTACAACTTTATTTTCTGCAGAAATAAATATGCTTATTGTATCGGTATTATTATCATGTTTATCTGTATAAACAATGGTTTTGCCATCATCTTCTTTTATAGTTTTTATTTTTTTTATTATACTTTTTGTAGAAGATTTTATTGGTGTGGGCGTAGCTTCTTTTGTGGTTGCTGGTGTTTCTTTTGCTGGAGTTGGTATATTTTCTTTTGGTACACTGAGATTGGTATTGGCTACTCCAGATAATGTAGCAGCAAATACATCATTGGTTTCGGTAACATTTTTTGTAATACTAGGAGCGGGAGCCCCATTCATGGAAATTTCCATTGTCTGAATATTATACAAACCCCAACCTTTTTCTCCAAAATTTTTTAATAAATAACCTGCATCGGTTGTACCAATGGCAATGTTAAAAGTTTGATGTGTCCACTGATCTTTTGGAAACCCAACCATAAGTTGATAATTACCAGTAGTCAATTTGGGAATAACCAAGTAACCTGCGGCAGAAGAACTTATAATCTTTTCGTTTAATTTTATATAAAAGGGTTGTTTGTTGTCTGTTTGTACATATACAAAATAGTTTTGCTGCGCTTTTGCTGCAATTGAGATAAACAATACTAAAGCCAGTTGTAACAATTTTTTCATGGTAATAATTGTATCTACAAAATTAAAGAATTAGAATCATTTACCATTTATAAAAAAATGTGAATTAATTAGCCATTGAGCCTTTACTTTTACAAAAAAAACACATGAAACAAATTTTGATAATGATTTGCATAGCTGGCTTACCTGCTACCATTTTTGCTCAAGTCGGAGAAGAACCTAAAGACACTTCTTGGAAAAAAATACTAAGAGAGAGTTATCCGAAAACAAATGAACTCGTACATACTAAACTAGATGTGCGTTTTGACTACGACAAATCGTTTATGTACGGAAAAGAATGGGTAACATTGAAACCGCATTTTTATCCAACAGACTCTGTATTACTAGATGCAAAAGGCATGGAAATAAAAGAAGTAGCCATAATGAAGGGCACTGTTAAAATGCCATTGAAATACAAATACGATGGCATGCAAATAAATATTAAACTAGATAAAACATATTTAGGCGACGAAAAGTACACACTCTATTTTGATTATGTGAGCAAACCTGAAGAAGTACAAGCTGCTGGAAGTGCTGCTATTACTGATGCAAAGGGTTTGTATTTTATAAACCCAAAAGGGGAAGAAAAAAATAAGCCGACGCAAATATGGACACAAGGGGAAACAGAAGCCAATAGCGTGTGGATGATAACTATTGATAAACCAAATCAAAAAAGCACTGAAGAAATAAGTATGACTGTGCCTAATAAATATGTAACACTTAGCAATGGTTTATTGGTAAGCAAAAAAGTAAATACGGATGGTACAAGAACCGATAACTGGAAAATGGACTTGCCTCATGCGCCATATCTTTTCTTTATGGGCGTAGGCGATTTTGCGATAGTAAAAGATGTACCCTACAAAGGCAAAGAAGTGAGTTATTATGTAGAAAAAAATCAAGAACAATTTGCCAAAAAAGTTTTTGGTAATACGCCAGAAATGATAAAATTCTTTTCTGAGAGATTGGGTGTGGACTATCCTTGGCAGAAATATGCACAAATTGTAGGAAGAGATTATGTGAGCGGAGCTATGGAAAATACTACTGCTACTTTGCATCAAGAAAGTGCTTACCAAAACAATCGCCAATTGGCTGATGGCAATGCTTGGGAAGAGACAATAGCTCATGAGTTGTTTCACCAATGGTTTGGAGATTTGGTAACTGCTGAAAGCTGGAGCCACCTTACGGTAAACGAAAGTTTTGCAAATTATAGTGAATATTTATGGAACGAATATAAATACGGACCTGATGCAGCTTATGAGCATAATGTAGAAGATATGCAAGGCTATATAATGAGCCAGAGTGAGGGCAAAGACCTTGTTCGTTTTCATTATGCAGATAAAGAAGATATGTTTGATGGGGTGAGTTATAACAAAGGTGGAAGAATATTAAACATGCTTAGAAAATACGTAGGCGATGATGCATTTTTTAAATCGTTGAACAATTATTTAACCTCTAATAAATTTAAAGCTGGAGAAGCAGGACAGTTGCGTTTGGCTTTTGAAGAAACTACTGGTAAGGATATGAATTGGTTTTGGAACCAATGGTATTATAGTAGCGGACACCCAAAATTAAAAATAGATTATGCATATGATGATGCAACTGGCAAAGTTGCTGTAATTATAGAGCAAACACAAAAGGGCGGAAAAGTTTTTAAAATACCAATGGCAGTAGATGTATACACTGGTGCTGATAAAAAAAGATACAATGTAGTTGTAGAAAATAAAATAGATACACTTTATTTTACTTACACTACAAAACCAACTTTGATAAATGTAGATGCCGAAAAATTATTACTCTGCGAAAAAACAGATAATAAAACCGAAGAAAATTTTATTGCACAATTGAAGAATGCAAAAAACTATGTAGATAGAAAAGAAGCCATTGATTTTTTTGCAAAAAAATCGAGTCCGGAACTTGCAAAAGGATTGAGTGATAAATTTGGCGGATTGAAAATATTGACGATGCAAAAGTTGGTGACATCTCCATACAAAGCAGATAAGGTAGTGCTTGGCCAAATAGAAGATCTTACGAAAAGTACAAACAAAAAAGTAAAAGCTGCAGCTATTAATTACTTAGTAAAAAATGGCGACTCAAAATATCTTTCTATATACCAAGCTGCTGTAACAGACTCTTCGTATAGCGCAGCAGGTGCTGCTCTTAAAGGGCTTGTAGCTATAGATGCAACCAATGGATATATACTTGCAAAGAAATTTAGTGGCGATGCTAAAGGCGCTTTAGGTGTAGCAGTAAATGATATTCTTATAGCTAATGGTACAGAATCAGACTTTGATTTTATTTCTAAAATGTATACTGATGTTCCGCCATCTTTTGAAAAAATAACGATGACAACTAAGTTTGCAGAATACCTTACTAAACTAAATGATATAAGCAAAGTAAAAACTGGTATTGATAAAATAATGGAATTTAGAAATTTGATACCTGAGCAATTTAGAGGAAATGTAGACCCTGGATTTAAAGCATCTCTAGATAAAATATCGAAAGCAAAGGGAGCAGAGGTGGAAGACTATATAAAATCTGTTTTTAAATAAGAATTTTAGTGAAGGAAAATGAAACGGCTCTCTTTACGGGAGCCGTTTTATTCTGTACAATTTTTTTCTCAATAATAATACCCAAAAATAATATTCATTTCATCTTCGCTCGTTAAGCCAAAATTAATGACATGGTTGGTAGTGTTATTATACGTTACTACACTTGTTAAACCTTCGCCTGCATTGAGTTGTATTGGAGTAGTAAGATTAAGTGTGAGTGGATGTTCCCAATCTGTATTTTCATAAACAAGTTCTCCATTTCTTGTACCACCAGTAATTTTTATCTGAAATTTTTCGCCCATTTTATGAAAATGAGAAGTGAGCATAATAACAGCAGTAGCAATTGGAAAAGTAAAATTGGTAGTGATTGTTGTACGAGTAGTTGCAGGTAAAGAAAAACTATAGTTTGGGAAATTAATTGATTTTGCTTCCTTAATAACAGCTGCTTGCGGTACGGTATAGAAGTTAATAAAGTTTTCGCCAGTTAAACTTGTGGCTTGTCTATTAAAATAATGCGCATTTAAATCTAAAGCCGTGCCTGCTGATACTTTTAAAGCTACACCAGTAGGAAATGTGTAACTCGCATTTACATCTGTACCTCCTCCTAAAAACACATGGCTTTGCATAGATAGATATGTGGCAACATTTATACTTCCATCTGCATTGTACAAATCTCGTAATACATCAGTAGCTGGTAATGTTGTGGCATTTTGAAAACCGTACATTACAAAATGGTGGCTATTTGGTCTTCCACGCATTACATATTTGTTTACATATACAGTAGAAGTATTTGGTGTATTTCTTCTTATAAAAACTTCTCTTTCGGTATTTGATAAAACGCTAAAGGGATCTATCTTTAACTGAAACCCTTCTGCTACTGTTGGTGGCGGAAGTGGAACAAAGGGTTGAACACAAACGGTATCATTTTTTAATAATGTTTCATCTACTACGCTTCCTGTTTTTGGTGCACCTTTTACAATCCATTGCTTTATAAATTCTATTTGCCCTAAAGATAAATACGAGCTTCCCAAAGGCATTTTAGCGCCATAGTTTGTTGTAACATATCCTGCTGCACAATCTAATTTGTAATACAATAAACTTTTTAAAAAATCGCCTGGCTTTACTCTTGTTAAACCATCTGTATTTGCATTTACATTTTTTGAAGCAATATTTATTAAATTATCATATGCAACACTTGCCGACAATACCAAATTGTGTTGAAGATAAGTAGCATCGGTGGTAGAAGAATGACAGCCACTTGTAGCGCATGAAGGCGTAAGAATATTTTCATTAATAATTGTCCAAGTATCTTTTACTACCACTTCGGTATTATTCTTGCTTTTTTTACAAGCAGAAAATAATATGGCGACGCACATAATGGCAAGTATGCAAAATGATGCAAGAAAAATTTTCATAACAGTATATTTAACCTAAATATACAAATCTATTGCATTTAAGAAAATATTTTTTTATTTATGAGAACTTATTTTTTTCTAAAAAATAACCTAATTGGTATTCCCGTAAAATCAAAATTCTCTCGTAGTTTATTTTCTAAATAACCTTGGTATGGTGCTTTTATATCATCAGGGTAATTGCAGAAAAATGCAAACGTAGGCGTGTGCATAGGTAACTGTGTAACGTATTTAATTTTTATAGCATTGCCACGTACTACAGGTGGTTTTATTTGCTCAATGGCTTTTAACATTACTTCGTTAAGCTTGCTAGTAGGTACTTTGCGTTGTCTGTTTTCAAAAACCATTAGTGCTGCTTCTATACTTTTTAGCAAGCGTTGCTTTTCTGTAACCGATGTAAAAATAACTGGCACATCGCTAAATGGTTCTAAACGTAGCTTCAATTCTTTTTCATAATCACGAGCGGTATTGGTTTCTTTTTCTATTAAATCCCATTTGTTTACCAGCACTACAATTCCTTTTCCTTTTTTTACAGCCATAGAAAAAATAGCCAAGTCCTGTGCGGTTATTCCTTTTTCTGCATCTATCATTAGCAAACAAACATTCGATTCATCCAATGCTTTTATGGCTCTTATTACAGAGTAAAATTCCAAATCTTCATTCACTTTATTTTTACGACGGATACCAGCCGTATCTATCAAAATAAATTCTTTGTTGAACATGTTGTAATTAGTATGAATACTATCTCTTGTAGTACCCGCAATATCACTTACAATGGTACGCTCCTTCCCTATCAATGCATTTAGCAAACTCGATTTACCAACATTCGGTTGACCAATAATGGCAAATTTTGGAAGATAAATTTCTTCTCCAACTTCTTCTTTTTCTGCTGGCATTAGTTCTACAATTGCATCCAACAATTCGCCAGTACCACTTCCACTAATAGATGATAAAAAGAAAATATGCTCAAAGCCTAAACTATAAAATTCACTTGCCTCTAACATGCGAGCATGATTATCTACTTTATTTACAACTAAGAAAACCGGCTTTGTACTTCTGCGCAATAAATCTGCCATGCTTTCATCTAAATTGGTAATACCAGAAACAGCATCTACCATAAAAATAATTACATTGGCTTCATCTATTGCAATGTGTACTTGCTTGCGTATTTCTCTTTCAAATACATCATCACTTCCTACTACAAAACCACCAGTATCTATTACATTAAACGAACGCCCTATCCACTCGGCTACTCCATATTGTCTATCTCTTGTAACGCCACTTATATCATCTACAATGGCTTTGCGCTGCTCAAGCATGCGGTTAAAAAATGTACTCTTGCCTACATTTGGGCGTCCTGTTATTGCTACGGTGAATGACATTGTATTCTAATTAATAATTTTATAATTTATAATTAATAATTTCTTCTTATCAAAGATTTCAATAATTACTTCCCAATTCTACACTTTTGAAGTGCTATTTGCACAATTGCATATTTTCTCATTTGCAAATTTAGTAACCGTATTCTCGTAAAAACAACTCATTGTCCCTCCACTTTGGTCGCACTTTTACAAACAATTCTAAAAACACTTTTCCCCCAATAAACTCTTCAATATCTTTTCTTGCAAGCGTTCCCAATTGTTTTATCATGCTTCCACCTTCACCAAGAATAATGCCTTTTTGTGTATCTCTTTGCACAATAATTTCGGCTCGTATTTTTGTAAGCGTTGTTTTTTCTTTGTACTCCTGCACCACTACTGTTGTGTGATAAGGCAGTTCTTCATGATACAGCTGAAATATTTTTTCTCTCACCAATTCGCCCACAAAAAACTTTACAGGCATATCGCTAATATCATCGCCTTCATAAAACGGGTGCCCTTCTGGCAAATAGGTTAATATTGTTTTTAGCAAATCATCTACACCCGTATTTTTCAAAGCAGAAATCATTACTACTTCTTTGCAATACGTTTGCGCAGCAAAAAAAAATTTTAATTTTTCTAACTCCGCTGTATCTTTTACTTGATCTATTTTATTCAACACCACAATTACTGGTGCTTTCAATCTCAATTTTTGAAAAATTTCGTGGCTTTCATCCACAGCCTCACGAGCATCTGCCATTAGTAATGCCACATCCGCATCTTCCAAACTGCCTTTTACAGCTTGCATCATTTTTTCGTGCAACTTATATTTTGGATCTATAATACCCGGTGTATCGCTAAAAATAATTTGATACTCATCATTGGTAAGAATGGCTTTTATACGATGTCTTGTTGTCTGCACTTTGTGCGATACAATAGCCATCTTTTCGCCCATCAATGCATTGAGCAATGTGCTTTTACCTGCGTTAGGCTTACCAAAAATATTTACAAAACCTGCTTTCATTTATTGTGATATTTACATAACTGATTACCACAAACAAGCTAATTATGAAGGAGGAGGTAATCAAAAAAAATCCTCAAATCTAATGAAATGAGGATTTGATTTCTTAGTTGCGAAGATTAGACTCGAATCTGTGTCCGCTAATGGCGGATAAGAGCCCATACTTCAATTTTTTTAATTTTATTTCTTAGTTGCGAAGACCGGGATCGAACCAGTGACCTTCGGGTTATGAGCCCGACGAGCTACCGCTGCTCTACTTCGCACTGCAAAGGTAAGGGTTTTAAAATTGATATTGGCATAATGAATAATTAATAATGTTTTTAAACAGTTAAAAAATCCTAAAAGTCTTGTTATTCGGTGCTTTGGGAAGAAAATCATAATTTACTTTTTTATGCTTTAGAAAAATATCGATACTCATTTTTAAAAAGTTGGCATAAGTATTTGTCAAAAACTCACTACATTTATTATATCAAACAAACCATTATGAATCCCTACAAATTTTTATTCTTATTAATCGTACCCATTTTTATTTTCAGTTGCAAATCATCTGTAAAACAAAAAGAAGATAGCGTGTACAGCCGTCACCTGCAACGCAAGATGCCCATTACCATCATCAGCACAAAAATGCCCGATAAAAAAGAAGACATGAATTTGTTGCTTTTTAGCAACAGAAATTTATTGGACGACGTGCGTGCAAAAGAAATTATAGATAGTTTGATAAAAGATAAATTGAAACAGCCATTAATGTTGGTAGCATTTGAAGGCAATAAAAGTGATTATGGCATTGAAGAAGCCAACGTACCAGAGGTAAAGCAATACAAAAAATTTAATGAGTTTGTGGTAAATGAATTATTTCCTTACATAAAAAAACATGCAGTCATTAGAAAATTTAATTCAGTAGCCATGTGTGGTTTTCAAAATGCATCGCTAAGTGCTTTTGATATTGCTTGGAATAATGATGAAAAGGTTCAAAAAATTGGAATGTTTAGTCCAAATTTTTCTAAGGGTGCTGATGATGCTATTTTCCAATTATTACAAACATCTAGAAAGCGGCCGAAGCTAAATATTTTTGTTGCCGCAAATGGAATAGATTCTAGCGAAATAAAATTTAAAGCAATATTAGATTCTAAATCAAGTATCACAGATTGTACTTTACTACAACCAAATTTGAGCGAAACAGAAATAAAGGCAAAACCAACTATGAGAAATTTTGCAGAATTTTTGGTGTGGGCTTTTCCTAGGTGACATAAACTGATGGAATAAACGGATGCCAACTTTTTGAAAGTTGGCATCCGTTTATTCCATGACAAAAAAAATTAATCTTCTCTGTCAAAAGAACTTGCACCGCTACTATGTTTTTCTTTTACAACTGCTGCACCTTTGTAAAACACATTGCTAGCACCACTTGCATTTGCCGTTATTTCTTTGTTTACAGTAATGTTTACATCGCTTGCACCCGAAGCCTTTATACTAGCCGTTTCTGTAATTAAATTATAACTCTTAAAATCACTTGCGCCACTGCATTCTACATTTATATTTTTAGCAATTCCGCTAAGTTTCATATCGCTTGCGCCGCTAATTTTTACATTCAAATCATCTATATTTAATTGACCTTTAAAATCGCTTGCACCACTTAGTTTTATATTCAACGATGGCAATTCCATTACACCCGCTATCAATACATTTGATGCACCAGTGGCTGTAATTTGTTCCAAGTTTTTATACGACACATATACATTTAATTTTTGGTTACCAATCATCAACATTTTTAGTGATTCAAAAAAAATATGCAACTCTCCATTTTCAATTATTGTTTTTATCCCTTCTTTGTATTTTTCTTTAGACGCACTAATGGCAATAGCATCAACATCACCTTTACTCAAATAAAGATGAATGCCAGATGACACTCTAATGCTAGTAAAACTTCCAGTAATTTCTCTTACTTCAGCATCTGGATCTACCACAAATTGCTTTTGTGCAGCAGCAGAAAATGTTGTTACTAAAAAGAATATTTGAAGAAGGTGTTTCATTAAAGAATTGTTTGGTGTTTAGTGTTTGGTGTTTAGTTATTTTATTAATAAATTGCAAATCCAAAATTCTTTGCCCACTGCCCACTGCCCACTGCCCACTGCCCACTGCCCACTGCCCACTGCCCACTGCCCACTGCCCAC
>JAYTLA010000124.1:0-28166 GCA_043729825.1 Ferruginibacter sp. | reverse complement strand
TCTGTTTTACCACCGTAAATTACAGCAGGCACAAGTTGCTGAGAGCGAAGTTGGCGGGTGGCTTTTTTTCCGCTTTCGGTCCTCAGTTGTCCTTCAATTGTAATTGTTTTCATTATTGTTGTTTTTTTATGAGGTGCAAAAGTAGGGGTTTTTGGGGAGATGCAGGGCTGTTTTAAAGGGTAAATTGTTTTATTGCTAAATTGTTTTATTGCTAAATTGTTTAAAGTTCACAATCATATTGACCGATACACAAATAAGGGAGCAGAAGTAAGCAATAAAAAACTTAGATAGATTTACATTATATGAAGTTTACACATAGCTAATCAACAATTTATCAATGCAACAATTAAACAATTCAATATGAAGCAATTAAATAATTTATTTCGCCCCTTTCAACCTGCCCCTTATAAATAAACTATTGATACTCTTGTTTTCGTATGCGTTTCTAAGTGCAACGGCAAACAATTCATCTACAGAAAGCACTTTTATTTTATCGCAAATATCTTTCACAGGAATAGTATCACAAACCACCAATTCTTCCAACACGCTATTTCCAATATTTTCGTAGGCCTTACCGCTTAGCACTGGGTGGGTACATAAAGCACGTACACTTCTTGCACCCTTTTCTTTCATCAATGCAGCACTTTTCACTAAAGTTCCCCCAGTATCACAAATATCATCTATCAATACTACATCTCTATCAGATACATCTCCTATAAGTACCATGCTAGCAATTTCATTTGCACGCTTACGATGCTTATCACAAATAACCATTTCGCATTCAAAAAAAGTAGCTATTTCTCGTATTCTATTTGCACTTCCAACATCTGGTGCTGCAAAAGTTAGATTCTTTAAATTTAAATTTTCTATGTAAGGAATAAAAATAGCTGATGAATCTAAGTGATCAACTGGTATATCAAAATAACCTTGAATTTGTGGTGCATGTAAATCCATCGTAACTACTCTATCTGCACCTGCGGCAGTAAGCATATTAGCAACCAATTTTGAGCCAATAGCTACACGGGGTCTATCTTTTCTGTCTTGTCTTGCATAACCATAATAAGGAATAACTGCAATTACTTTATACGCAGAAGCTCTTTTTGCAGCGTCAATCATTAACAACAATTCCATTAAATTATCGGTAGGCGAATAAGTGCTTTGCACCAAAAAAACCGAACGACCACGAATACTTTCTTGAAACTCCACCCCTATTTCTCCATCACTAAATCTTTGAATATTTACTTGCCCAAGTTGCTCGCCAAATTTGGCAGCAATTTTTGAGGCTAAGTACTGAGACCCGGTTCCAGAGAAAATTTTTACGTTGGATAACATAAAGTAGATTGAAAGATGATAAATATTCTGCGAAAATACATTTAGTTTGCAGTAATAAATTGTATAATCTTGGAAAATTTAGAGAATAATAAAACTTCTATTAAAAACTGGGCAGAAGATGATAGACCTAGAGAGAAAATGGCCAAGCATGGAGCGGAAATATTGAGTAATGCCGAATTGCTAGGCATTATCATAAATAATGGCAGTAAAGAAAAATCCGCAGTAGAGTTAGCAAAAGAAATTCTTAAGCTTGGGCTAGATAATTTGGACGAACTCGGAAAGTTATCCATAAAAGATTTACAAAAAGTAAAAGGTATTGGTATTGCAAAAGCAATAACCATTGCAGCAGCGCTAGAAATTGGCAGACGGCGTACGGCAGGCGATTTATTGCAACGAACTAAATTAACTACTAGCAAAGAAATAGTTACTTATTTAAGATCCATTTTAAAAGACCATCCAAACGAAGTATTTGCTGTATTATTTTTAAACCAAGCCAACAAAATAAAGAATTTTAAAATTATGAGCCGAGGCGGTATTACTGGTACAGTGGTTGATCCAAGAATAATTCTTAAACAAGCACTCGACGAAGGTGCTACATCTATTGTTTTAAGCCATAATCATCCATCTGGCAATTTACACCCAAGCGGTGCGGATAAAGCACTTACGCAAAAAATAAAACTTGCTGCCTCTTATTTTGATATAAAAGTGATTGACCACATTATTGTGAGCGACGAAGGGCATTATAGCTTTGCGGATGCGGGGGAGTTGTGAATAAATAATAACTAGTGATTGTCAAATCGATATATTTTAAATACCGTAACTTTATATTTAGTATTGAAGTTACGGCTATTATGAACAACCTAAAGTTTTACATTACATCATCATTAATATTTTTAACATTAGTTTGTTTTTCTCAAAACCAAAATAATATCTGGTATTTTGGAGAAAGAGCTGGTTTGAATTTTAACAGCTCCCCTTTGGCTGTGTTGAATGATGGTGTGTTTTCACATATTGAGGGAGTTAGTTCAATTTGCGATATTAATGGAGATTTACTTTTTTTTACTAATGGTATAAAAGTATGGAATACTAATAAGCAACAAATGCCAAATGGATTTGGTTTACTTGGAGATATCTCTTCATCCCAAATTTTAATTTTACCAAAGCCAGGGGATTGCAACATTTATTATATATTCACTACTCCTTCACAAAGTCTTGAAGTTGCAACTTATTACTCTACTGTAGATATGCGGTTAGATTTTGGTAATGGCGATGTAATCAACAAGAATACTTTTGTAACAGCCCCTTGTTCTGAAAGAATTACGGCTACGCTTCAAAATAATGGCACCGATTACTGGGTTGTTCTACAGGAATTGGGCTCCAATAATTTTTTGTCTTTTTCTGTTAATACATCAGGCATAAATTTAACCCCAGTTGTTTCAAATTCTGGCCTTGCAAATACACAAATCAACGATGCTGTAGGTTGTATGAAATTTTCAAGCAATGGCAAAAAATTATGTACCGCAAATGAATTAGGGAATTCAAAATGCCAGTTATTTAATTTTGATAACCAAACCGGCATAGTATCAGGTGGTTTTGTAATATCAGACAGTGCCGCTTACGGGGTTGAATTTTCAGATGATAATAGCAAGTTATATCTATCCAGGTATGGTAAATTTCGATTAACACAATATGATTTGAGTTCAAATAATCCTGCAACCATTAAAAGTTCGGAAACAGTTTTAGCAAATTTTAATACTGTCAGTGAAAATGGTGGCTCATTACAAATAGGTTCTGATAAGAAGATTTACATAGCTAGAAATAACAAACCCTTTTTAGGTGTTATTCAAAACCCAAATTTGCTAGGCTTAAACTGTAATTATACTAGCAATGCTGTAAATCTGGGTGGCAATTTTTGTTATGCGGGCTTGCCCAATTTTATAAAAAATTATCCAAGTACATTTTGTGGGAATCTTCGTGCCAGTTTTACACAATCCTCTTTATGCGGAGGCAATGATATCACCATTACTGTAACGGCTACTTATGGTGCTCCTCCTTATCAGTATTCATTAGATGGAATCATTTTTCAAAGCCCCAATATTTTTTTGAATGTAGTAGCAAATGATTACGAAATAACTGTAAAAGATGCAAATTCAGTAGTTCGCAAAACAATGGTAAAAATACTTGCCACATCTATTTTATCTTTATCTATCTCAAATGTTATACAACCTGATTGTGGTTTTTTTAATGGATCAGTTACCCTTACTGGTACAAATGGTATTGCATCTTTTCAATATTCAAAGGATGGAATTAATTTTCAAACAAGTAATATTTTTCAAAATTTACCTGCATCAAATACACTTTTTTATATAAAAGATAATAATGGTTGTATTGCAACTAAACAAATCGATTTAACGGCTTTAAACCGATTCAAAGTTTTTGCTGGAAGAGATACTGGTATCTTTATTAATCAAACAGTACAGCTATTTGCAAAGGATTTAACAAATAGTAATTTTATACGTTACAAATGGTTGCGGCCTGATGGATTAGACAATCCATCAGCTCAAAATCCTATTGCAACTATTACTAAAAATGTTGATTATACAGTTGAGGCTACCACTGCATTTGGATGCACCGTAAGCGATACTATTCACATTGATGTGTATAAAGAAATTGGCATTTTTGTACCTACTGCTTTTACGCCAAACAATGATAATAGAAACGATATATTAAAAGCAATACCAAGAGGAATAAAACAATTAAATTTTTTCACTATTTATGACCGCCAGGGGCAAATTATATTTTCTACAAATAATTTTTCCATCGGTTGGGATGGGAAAATTAAAGCTGTAGATCAAAACACCGGTTCTTATGTATGGTTGGCAGAAGGTATAGATATCAATGGTAATATTGTTTATAGAAAAGGTTCTTTTACTTTAATACGATAAGGTAAATAAAATGTTTACGCCTGCCCCGCAGGTCCGCCAAAATTAAATGGTATTTCCACGGCTTCTAAATCTTGTATCGTTCCGTTTACAGCTTCAAATTTTTGTACATTTTCTACCATAGCTTTCATAAAACGTTTTGCATGAAAAGGCGTCATAATAATTCTGCTTTTTACTTTACTCTTAGGTGCGCCAGGCATTACATTTACAAAGTCATACACAAACTCTGCATGGCTATGTGTAATGATTGCTAGGTTTATATAAGTACCTTCCGAAGTTTCTTCAGATATTTCGATGTTTATTTGATTTGGTGTATTGTTATTATCAGCCATACGATTCTTTTAAAATTTTGAACAATAAAATAGCTGCCAAAGTTGACAGCTATTTTTGAATAAATTATTTTTTTATAAATAAATTTACCTAGGACGCAAATAGGTAAACGTATCTATTGATTGCCTAGCAGCAGGACCTGCACCCCAAGTACATGCAACATAAAACGTTCTAGTAGCAGGTACATAACGAGAATTGTAACCAGGTAGATTAATAGCACCTCCCGAGGAAGACCAAGTCACACCATTCGTAATTGGATCAACATTTAGGGAAGGAATTCCAATACCAATACCAGCCCCATTACCCCACGCCAATAAATCATCCATTATTATACTCGTAGCACTGGTAGTCAAAAATTCTCTTTCAAGACAGCAAAAATTACCTGTTAAAGTAGGATCATTTGCTCTTAGGGCATAACCTTTATAATCATACACCCCGTCATATTGGTTTTTAACGGCAAATGCAGCAACTATATCTTTACTATTTGCAGCCACTACAAACCCTCCATCTACACTTGTAATGGTTACGCCAATAGCGTATGTAGATGTTAAACTGTACGTAGTTGTATTTGAGAAAGTGATTACTAACTTCGCAGTTTTTTGACCTGCGGGTATAGTAACTGTAGCAGGTATTGAGTAAGTACCTGCAGGTAATTGTGCATAAGTAGACGGCACCAAAGATGGCTTTAATGCAACATTTACTTTTACATCAGTGGTAGCAGGATATTCGGATTCTAGGGCTATCACAATTAGTGAATTGGTTTGTGATGATGCAGTAGAATTAACATCAGTACCTACAGATATTGTATCACTAGCTTTCGTAGCAGTAAGCAAATCCTTTGATTGTGGGAAAGAAACTCCCTTTACTTCTGTATTAGGAATACCTAATTTTTGATCATCAAATTTTTTATCTTTCAAACAACTTGTAGCTAATATTAGAATCGAAATTGCTGATGATAAGATTACTTTTTTCATATTTTAAAATTTTGCTGTTAATTAATTTTTATCCCAAAAAATTCTATTTCTACCTGTAACGCCACCTGCTGTGAATACATCAATTACACCTTCACCTAGAGCATTTGTAGGATTAAAACTGTATTCATTTTGAGGATAAAGTAATCTAATTGGAATTTTAGTTTTTACATTAGATGGATTGGTAGAAATTGCTGGACCTTCAATAAATCCTCCACCTAAACCATACTGCATATTTGCCCTTCTATAATCAGACCATACTTCAAGTGTAGCGAAAGTATTTAGAGCAAACCACTTTTGAGATAGGATAGTGTACATTCCGCCTGCGGGTAATCCTGCACCTTGTGAAACCCCATTAAAATCAACATCAGGATAAGTAGCATTGTTTGTAATATATGTTGTAGCTTGTGCTGCTGTTAAACCCAATGAAGTAAAAGATTCTGTAATTGCAGAAGTTAACATACCAGAAGTACTACCTGCCATCAATCCTCTCCTAATAGCTTCAGCCTGCAAGAATAAACTCTCCGTACTAGTAAATATCCAAGCATTTGAAGCTGCACCATTCGGTACAAGACCAGAACCGTTTACTGTTGATAAATTATTACCTCCATTTAATGCGTTAAAATTTGCAATTTCACCAAAAGGAATACCTCTATGTGTAGTACCACCTGCACGGAAACCATAAAACTTATCCACTCGTGGATCCCCATTCCATTGATAATACCCCGAAGCTGGACCGCTTGGGTTAGGGCCAACCGCAAATGCATTTGCCTTGGTTTGATCTCCTAAACCTGGTAAGCTTCCAGTTTCGTTTATAATATATGCTCTATAATAAGGGTTTGGTTTGGTATCATTATAACCTGGGTTAATTTTCGCTGATAAACCCGCTCCCAAAAATCCAGAACCTTCGGCTACTATGGTAGCCATTTCCGCAGTTTGATTAATACCTGCTACAAAAGTGTTTACTTCAGTACCTCCAGCGAAACTAGTGTTACCTGTATGCATTAGCATTCTTAGTTTTATGGTATTTGCAAATTTTTTCCAATTTGTTTTATTACCTTGAAAAACTAAGTCATTTGCTGCTAAGTCTAAGTTTGCAGCAGGAGCTGAAAGATTTGCGTTATTAAGCAATGCTATAGCAGCATCCAACTCCCTAAATAATGCTACGTAAATAGCTTGGTCATCGTCATACTTTGGTGTTCTCAAGACTGCTCCTTTAAAGGCTTCAGAATAAGGCACGTTACCATAAACATCAACAAGCATTTGCATATGCAAACATTTCATAATTTTAGCAATTGCTTCATATGTACCAGCTCCTTTTTCCCTAGCATTTTTTTCTACAAAATCATAGTTGGCCGCCGCTGCATACAGATTATTCCATATAGAGTTAGCACCTGCAACTCCTGAATAATTTACTGTAGTCGGAAAGTCGTTTGTGAAACTATATGTTTCTTCGTCAACTATGGACTGATAACTACCTGAACGAGCCCAATAACCTAACCAACTCTGAAGAAATTTCCATTGTGTAGCTTGTGCTGCAGCAGAAGCAGACAGGGAGGCAGGTAATACTGATTTATAATCAACAGTAGATGTAGTAACCGCTGAAGGATTCGTATTAATAGCAAAATCGTCTTTCTTACAACTACTGAAGGTTGTTGCGGCTAATGCAGTTAATAATATTGTTTGTTTTAATATTTTCATTTCCTAAAATTTATAATTAATTAAAATTGAAAAGTAACATTTACTCCCATAAACCTTGTTGGTGGCATATTAAATGCAGTACTTCTACCTATAGCGTTACCTGTAAATGCATTATTGCCATTAGATGTGAATTCAGGATCTGTCCATTGATTAGATTTAGGAAGCCACATCAACAAATTACGACCTGAAAAACCTGCTGTAATACCTCTTAGTGCCTTACCTGTAAATATACTAGCAGGGAAGGTGTAAGTAAGTGAAACTTCTCTTAGTTTAATGAATGTACCACTTGCCAAGTAATTACTGATGGCATCTGTATTTAAATCCCCATTGTAAAATTCTCTACCAAATGTCTTTGTGAAAACATTGGTATTATCTACGAATTTACCAGGAGTAGTTTCTATTACAGAATTTGGGAATACGAATGCTCTTCTTCCAAATGCGCCACTTCTTTCTGAAATACCATTGTCATCCATAAATTGACCTAACTGGTCAGCAACAATAGAATTACCTGTGCTGTATTGAGCAACAACGGATAAAGCAATATTTCTCCAATTGACATTAAATGTTGCTCCAACTATATGCTCAGGTAATGTTTTACCAAATTGTGTTTCTTTTGAATTTAAAGAAGGCATTCCTGTACCAGCATCAACTATAACCTTTCCCGTTGCTGGGTCTCTATTGTAATCTGTTAATTTAAAAACAAATGCAGGAGAATTAACGACAGCAAAATTATAATTACCTATTCCTAACTCATTCACTCCATCAACTAAACTAGTAATCTTATTCTTTTGATTGGTATAATTTATTTTAACATCAATTGACACATCTTTACCAATAGTTACCAAAGGTGTTAATTTCAAATCTAATTCTAAACCTTTGTTAGTGAATGAACCAGCATTTAGTACCGCAGTTGTAGCTCCAGTTGTGTTAGATAGAGAAACATCTAATATTTGATCTGTATTATTCTGTGTGTAATAACTAGCTTCAAAGTTTATTTTGTTTTTGAGGAAGCCTAACTCTATACCAACTTCTTTTGTATTCACAAACTCAGGTTTTAATCCTTGAGCAGGATAAACAGTGTTTCCAACTTGGAAACCTGGAGTTGTTCCGTAAGGAAAGAAAGTACCAATATTAAACGAAGTTTCGTTTTGATAAGGATTAATATTAACATTACCAGTTCTTGCTATCGCACCTCTAACTTTAAAAAAGTTAAGTGCTTTATTATCTTTTAAACCTGGAATAATTTCATGCAACAAGATTGAAGTATTTACACTTGGATAAAAGAAGGAAATATCTTTATTATTAAAGATTTTGTTTGCAGGTACTAACCTACTATCCTTGTCATAACTAGCGGTAGCTTCCAAAAAGATCCACTTATTATAACTTATACCAACGTTCCCAAAAAATCTTTGCAAACGAGCTAAAGAACTTCTTTCGTTCACTGTTGGTTCACCCAAACGAGTGGTTATAGATAAAAAAGCGGACTGACCCAAGTTATTACTACCAAACGATATATTTCTAACCTTTGATTCACGGAAAGAATGACCAGCTGTTGCATTAAATTGAAATTTACTTACAGATGCATTGTAATTTACAAAAAATTCCGAAGTTAAACGACTATTGTTATTGTTACGCTCAGTAACAGCAGCAGAAATAATCTTATTTGAGGGACCAGATGGTCTAGTTAGATAAAAAGCATTGTGTGTAAAAGCTTCTTTAGTTGCAGTTTCATTAGTATTTGAAACTGTTAAACCTACTCTGTAAACGAAATTTACATTTTTGCTAGCTTTGTAATTAAACTCTAGGTTACCAAAAATATCATCTGTTTTCCCTAATTGACGATTTATATCTTTAGCAAAATAAGGAGTGAATTCAAAGTTAGTAAGATAAGTGGTATAATAACCACCCGGACTAGAGAAATAATCATTTCTCCAATCTTTATACTTTGTAAGAGGTACATTTCCTGGGGCACTGGTAACACCATAATAGATAGTGCTATTTGCAGTGGTTGTATTTGACTTAGTTTGTGTGTAGCGAATATTACCAATTGCTTTGAATTTATTGTACTCCTTCTCAGCCCTGAAGGTTACAGTTCTTCTTGTTAAGACATCATCAGGCATTGTACCTTTTATACTAACATTTTGACCACTAAGATAAAAATCCCCTGTAGAAAAGGATACATCAGTTTGGTTTGTAACACCTACATCAAAAAACCTTCTTCTTTCTCCAGGTATGTAAGAGTAAGCTTGTTTTTGAATTTCGCCGTTAGGACCTGCTTCTCCAAGTATTCTTATTGAGCCATCAAATTCATCTCCCCAGCTTTGTTGCTCAAATGCAGAATAAGTACCTTCTCCCGTATTAGGATCTTGATCATACCCTGCTCCCCATCTTTTTTGGAATTTAGGCATATAACTAATACTTTCAAATTGAGTTGATTGACTAAAGGATATTTGTGGTTTTATTTTTGAACCCTTTTTGGTCGTTACAATGATGGCTCCATTTACACCATCAGGACCATAGATAGCAGTAGAGGTAGCAGACTTAAGAATGGTTACATCCGCAATATCATTAGGATTGATTGAAGAGAAAAAACCGAGTGCCAAAGGAACACCATCCAATACTAACATTGGTTGGTTATTACCAGTAAGAGATCTTATGCCCCTTAATGTAATTCTTGTATCTTGATTTACTCCACTATTGGTTTGCTGGATACTTACTCCCGATGCTTTTGCAGTTAAACCTTGTGCAATATTCGTAGAACGACCTTGAGTAATGTCTTTAGTGCCTAGGCTTACAGTAGATGTGCCTAATGAAGATTTTTGACGTACACGACCCAAAGTTGTAGTTACTACAACTTCTTGCATACTTGTATTTGTAGTTTTAAGAGTAGCCCCAACAAATGTTTGAGCTCCCACTGTAATTGTTTGACTTTCAAAACCATTAGATGAAACTGTAAGAACTGTAGCATCCGTAACCCTTAGGGAAAAATTTCCCTCAGCATCAGCAGAAGCACCTGTATTTGAATTACTTGATTTGATTGAAGCATAAGGCACTCCAGCCCCCTTATCGCTCACAATTTTCCCGGTCACCACCCGGCTTTGTGAAAATGCCAACGCTCCTGTGAGCATAAACACCACAAACAGTGAAAAAATTCTTGTCATGTGTAAATAGTTAAATATTTAATGAAACGTAAAAATAGGGGATAAATATTTAACATAAAAATTTTGTTAAATAAAAAATATCCTTGTGTTATCTTAGTATATGACAGCGTACCTTCTTATTCCGCTGCGTTAAAATTAAAAAAAGTTAAAATTTATATAAAGCCTGAAATTTAACTTCTGTCTTATAATTTTTTTGTATTTCGTCTAATCCTGAGCCTATTATGCTCTTTTCAGGGTATAGATATTGGGCTATTCTACCCCATAAAGATAATTTTTTATTTATATCATAATTTATATTGAGGTAATAGCGATAACCTTTATCATAAAACACGGGAATAGAAAAACTATACAACACATCATTTTCATAAGCATATAGCCTGCTATTGTAACCATCAGTTTCAAAATATTGTAGCCGCATATTAGAAGAAAAAGGTTTTAACGCTGGTTTGAAAATTACATCTGCATAAATTAAAAATCCATTTTCAGCTGTTTCACCTTTTTTATCGAACCAAACTGTTTCTACCCTGCTTCTAAAACTATATACCGAATTTATTTTGTATGAAAACTGTGTACGCCAATACTGCTTAGGCTGAGGAACTACTGGGCTTAGTGTTAAATCTTTTGGGTTAAAATTAATGGATTTCGATTCGAATTTATACCTTGTATAAATTTCAAATACTTTGTTTGGTTTATAATCTAATTGTACAACATAATCAGAGCCTGTTGTTGGTGCATTTACTCTATACCTTAGCCAAGGAAATTTATAAAAATCTGCATAGGCATCTATACGCCAAGCACTGGTTGGGCGTATGGTTATGCCTGAGAAAAACCCTTTTTCATTATTAGGTGTAGAACTTTCGGTAAATGCATTTGTATAAAGTGATTGATACCCTTTTGAAATATTGCGATACACAAAACTCATGTCTACATTATTGGCAACACTAATCAATAATCCATTTATTGTAGCAGGATATTTTTTATTTGTAGTAGCTACTTCACCAAAAAAATGTAAGTTATTGTATGTGTAACTATAATCAATACTATAATTGCCAAAACTTTTGCCTGTAAGTGCATATAAATTATACGGGTCTGTTGCCTTTTGTAAAGGATATTTAAAGCTGTATTGAATGGCGTTTAACCCAAGATGTAAATTTTTAATTTTATAAGAAAAATTACCCCCAAAAGCCAATTGCCTTTGTACGCCTTTGTCTGCAACCTCGCTGGCTGTACGGTGGAACCCAGAAGTTTGAAAAGAAGTTACAAAGTCATCTTGGGTTTGTGTAGTATCTCCAGCCGCAAAATTTGCATCAGTTTTTTTATATGATGCAAATACAGTTGCTTCCCAATTCTTTTTTCCAAATGTTATACCTACTCCCCTATGAAAAAATATTTCTCCTGCGGAATTATATGGGCGCAAAACATTGGCCTCTCTTTTTGTAGATAAAACATCGGGGCTTTTTTTAAAAGCCAAACTCATCCATTGAGTAAGCCCCTGCCCAAGATTAACAGTGTAATCGCCAATGGCAAGAGACTTAATAATTCCGATATTTCTGGCAAATAAATGTGCTGAGTAAAAATCGAAACCTTGTTTTTGATTGCCTTTAAAAAATTGTTCTCCAGCATCTTTTTCTCCTACAATACCGTATTGCAAAAGGTTTTTGTATTGATAGCGATAACGTACAAATAATCTTTGTTGCGAACCTGGGTAATAATTTTTACCAGCAGCAGGGTCTATTTGAAAACCCTTTGATTGCTCAATAATTTGTGTGGCTCTTACTAATATGGTATGCTCTCCACCATTTAATCTATCTCCAATAGAGGAAATAAAATTGGCATTATTGCTTACAGAAATATATGGACGAATTTTTTGAATAGTAGCCATATCCCAACCCGGTATGGCTTGTAGCTCATAAATATTAATTAATGAACCTAAATAATTTCTATAACTAATTAAATTTGAAATTTGAATGGGTGTTAATAAACGAAGCTCTTTCAATTCTGTTTCAGAAGCATCATTAATATTAATTGGATTCTTCTGATATGCTACCATTTGCTGTAAATACGAATCGTCTTCCGTTTCTGCATCTTCATTTGAATTGGTAATATTTTCCAGCTGCTGCTCTGTTGTTGTATTGGTTTGTTCTTCTTTTTTCTCCGTTTTTTCAGGCACTTGCGCCATGCATTGCACATACACAAAAAGGAAGAACAATACTATTGATATCTTCCTCATTTTTCTGCCTTTTTAAAATTATAAATCAATAACACACCTGGCGAAATTCCCAATTGTGGATGAAAGCTTGATGCAATATCTAGTCTAAAATTATTTGTTGTAAAGCCAATACCAGCAAAGCCTGTGCTATTATCGCTTCTAAAACCAGCACGTGCAAAAAACTGTTTTTTGAAATGATATTGCACACCACCAGTTACATTAACTGGTTGATTTTCTTCTTTCACAATTTCGGTACTAAAATAAAAATTATCTGTAGCATCGTACCCTACACCAAACTTATATGCTGATGCTAATTTTTCATCGCCAGTTTTACCTAATTTTCCACTTACAGGATTATACACATGTACTCCAGCATTTATTTTTTCTGATAAATGTACAATTGCACCTGCTTCAAAATTTATTGTTGATGCATTTGCATAAGCAGGCACTTTGTACCCATAATAATTAAATTGTACGCCAATATCTACTTTACTCCCAAGCGTACGTGCGTAGGCTAGTCCTGCTTTTTGCTCATTAAAATTGGCAAACCCTGCATAATTTACTTGTACACCAAAGTTTCCTTTTTTTGTAGGTAATGCCAGCGCCAATCCATACACACTATTTTCTGCCAAAAGAAATCTTCTTTCACCATACACCCCCACACCTGCATCTTTTACTTGTGCCAAAGCTGCCTGATTACTTATAAAAGAAAATGGATCTATTTGCTTAGTGCTATATGCGCCTAAATTAATATAAGGCATACTCACGCTATATCTTAGCGATTGTGCTTGTGTAAAATTTATAAAAAATACAACAAGAAAGATGATGGGTAACAGTTTTCTCAAAACTAATATTTTAAAAATGCAGCGACAAGATAAATAAATATATTAAAGATAAAGGCTTTCGTGAAAAAATATTAAGTGAAGATTGTTTTATACTTTTGCAACATGCAAATTTTAGATGGTAAAACTGTTGCGGAAGCTGTAAAGGTGCACATTAAAGCACAAGCAATTTTACACAAAAATGATAAAGGAATAACGCCACACCTTGCAGCCATATTAATTGGAAGTAACGGAGCCAGTGAAACTTATGTGGCAAGCAAAATTAAAAATTGTGCTGATGTAGGTTTTAAAAGTACACTCATTCGTTTTGATGGATCAGCTACAGAAGAAGAGATTACAGAAAGTATAAAAAAATTAAATGAAGATGAGGATGTGCATGGTATACTTTTACAACTTCCATTACCAAAACATATTGATGAATCTGCCATTATAAATGTAATAGACCCTAAAAAAGATGTAGATGGTTTTCACCCCATAAGTGTTGGTAAATTAGTGCAAGGCGTGGATACATTTGTGCCAGCTACACCTCTTGGCATAATGATGATGCTAAAACATTACAATATAGAAACCGAAGGGAAAAATGCAGTAGTAATTGGTAGGAGTAATATTGTTGGAAGACCAATGAGTATTTTGTTAAGTGCAAATACAAATCCAGGAAATTGTACTGTAACACTTTGCCATAGTCGTACAAAAAACTTGGAAAAAATTTGTAGCGAGGCAGATATTATTGTAGCCGCACTTGGCATACCTGGCTTTCTTACTGCCGACATGGTAAAAGTAGGTGCTGTAGTTATAGATGTAGGTATAACAAGGGTTACAGACGAAACAAAAAAAAGCGGCTTTGCCATAAAAGGCGATGTGGATTTTGAAAATGTAGCACCAAAATGCAGTTACATTACACCGGTACCGGGCGGTGTGGGATTGATGACAATAGCGGCATTGTTACAAAATACTTTAAGAGCTGCAGGAGCAGAAAAAATATAAAAACTTTGGAAATTTTAACAGAAATAGAAACCTCGTTACCAGTAATGGAACATTTTTACACCATCCAAGGCGAAGGTTTTCATCAAGGAAGGGCAGCTTATTTTATTAGACTTGGCGGCTGCGATGTAGGCTGTGTGTGGTGCGATGTAAAAGACAGTTGGGATGCCGCAAAACATCCTATGATTGCCATAGAAACTTTGGTAAATGAAGTAAAAAAAACTACCGCCAAATTAGTAGTTATTACTGGTGGCGAGCCATTAATGCATAACTTAGGTTTACTTACTACATTATTACAAGAAGCAGGTTTAGAAACCAATATTGAAACATCTGGTTCATCGCCTCTATCAGGTTCGTGGGATTGGATTTGCTTATCGCCAAAGAAATTTAAAGCACCTTTGCCAGAAATTATACCACATGCACACGAATTAAAAATTGTAGTGTTTAATAAAAGCGATTTTACTTGGGCTGAAGAATTTGCAGAACAAGTTGGCCCCAATTGCAAATTATACATACAACCCGAGTGGAGCAAGGCTTCTATTGTAACGCCACTTATTGTAGATTATATAAAAGAAAACCCGAAATGGGAATTGAGTTTGCAATTGCATAAATATATTAATGTGCCATAAAATATTTTTTTAACGATACATTATTAAAAGCTTGTTTTTAAAATATTACCTTCCGTATATTTATAAATAATGAATAAACTTTTTCTTCATAAAATCGTTTTCTTTTTTGCCATGATTTTATTTACAAAGCAAGTAAATGCGCAATGGTACAATCCTGATAAAGTAAATAAAAAAGCAATCGTTTTTTATGAAACAGCCTATCAAGATGCTACCAACGGAAATTATTTAAACTCCATAATAAACCTTACAGAAGCATTAAAAATAGACCCCAATTATTTAGATGCATTATTGGCGAGGGCCGATATTTATGCAAGAGTAAAAAACTATGCTTCTTCTGAATCAGACTACGAAAATATTTTCAGTAAAGATACTTTGTATGCAAAATCCTTTTTATTGAACTATGCTACCAGCTTTGCAGGTAGGGGCAAATTTGAAAAAGCTTTAGAAAAAACAAAAACGTTTTTAGCCATTCCTAACCTACAAGAAAAAAGTAAAAAGGTAGGTCTTGAAAAACAAAAAAGTTATGAATTTGCGGTAAACTTCGCAAAAAGAATGAGCATAAAAAACTATATTTTTAATCCAGTAAACATGGGCGAAAATATAAACAGTACCAACTTAGAATATTTGCCATCAATAACAGTAGATGGAAATAAAATGATTTTTAATAAAAGAATAGAAAGTGATGAAGATTTTTATGAGAGCGAAAAAATAAATGGCGTTTGGCAAAAAGCAAAACTAGTACCAGGCAAAATAAATACCAACTTAAATGAAGGCGCACAAAATATTTCGCAAGATGGGCAATGGTTAATTTTTACAGGTTGCAATTATCCAGAAGGGCTTGGCAGTTGTGATTTATACATTTCCTTTAAAAACAAAAATAGCGAGTGGAGTGAAGCTCAAAATTTAGGCAAAACAATAAATACAGATGCTTGGGAAAGTGCACCAACGCTATCGCCAGATAAAAGAGATTTGTATTTTTCTAGTACAAGAGTTGGTGGTTTTGGTGGTTCGGATATTTGGGTAAGCCACAATATAAATGGGCAATGGCAAAAACCAGAAAACCTTGGTGCTGGCATAAACACCAGTGGCGATGATGGATGCCCTTATATACATGCGGATAACCAAACATTATATTTTAATAGCAATGGGAGATTAGGCTATGGCATGAGCGATTTATTTGTAACTAGGCGAAACGAAAATGGCAAATGGCAACAACCTGAAAACCTTGGATACCCAATAAACACTGTGGACGACGAAGGTTCGATGATAGTAGCAGCAGATGGAAAAACAGCATACTATGCAAGCGACAAAGGCGATTTTAAAAACAAAATAGACTTGTATAGTTTTACATTGCGTGAAGATATACAAGCCTTAAAAACGCTTTGGGTAAAGGGGAAAATTTATGATAAAAAAACAAATGTAGGTTTGCCATCCACAGTAGAATTAACTACAATAGATTCTAGTTTTGTATTATCAAAATTACAAACAGATGAAGAAGGAAATTATCTAACCACATTGCCCATAGGCAAAAACTATGCATTTAATGTAAACAGAAAAGGATATCTGCTGTACTCCGAAAACTTTGCTATGAAGGGTAATATTTCAGATTCGCCCATGGTAATAAATATAGCATTGCAACCTATAGAAAAAGGTGCCTCCATCATTTTAAAAAATATTTTCTTCGATTCTAAAAAAGCAGAACTTCAAACAAGTTCTTTTGCAGAGTTAGATAAACTGGTAAACGTATTATTAGAAAACAACAAATTAATCATACAGATTATTGGTTACACCGACAATATTGGAAAACCCGCTGATAACCTTAAACTAAGCCTTAACCGTACAAAATCTGTAATAGCGTATTTACAAAAAAAAGGAATAAGCATTAAACGCCTTACCGGCAAAGGTTTTGGCGAAACAAAACCCATAGCTAGCAACACTACAGAACTTGGTAGAGCACAAAATAGAAGAACAGAAATTATTGTAATTAGCAATTAATTTTATAATTTTATAAAAAACGCAACATGGACACATTAGTGAGAATGAATGCAGAAGAAATGAATGTAAGTTTCATCGACTATATTAAATCTGCATTTAAAGGAAAAAAAATTGCATTGCATATTTATGAAGAAAATACTGATGAAACAGAATTTTTACTGCAAAGTAATGCCAATAAAAAAAGGTTGTACCAATCCATTGAAAATGTAAAAAATAATATCAATCTAAAAGAAATTGATTTTTCCGATTTGCAACAAATTTTAAATGATGAAGGCAAATGAGAAAAATTTTATTGGAAGATAATGCTGTTGAAGATTTTGAATTTTGGTCGAAGAATGACCTAAAAATTTTAAAGAAAATAGCAGAATTGTTTATAGCTATTTCTAAAAACCCATTTGAAGGCAATGGAAAGCCTGAATTATTAAAAGGCAATCTTACAGGTTATTGGAGTAGAAGAATAAATGGAGAACATAGAATTGTTTATGCTGTTGATAATGAAAAAATAATCATTATTTCATGCCGCTATCATTACAATTTATAAAATTAGTAGCGCTTACTTTATGCATAAAGATTTACTCCATCAAATTGCACTTACCCTCGTACCCAACATAGGCGATGTGCGTGCAAAAGCACTTATAGAAACTTTTGGCGATGCCGAAAGTATTTTTAAAACTTCCAAAAAAAACTTAGAAAATATTGAAGGCATTGGTACCATTGCCGCAAACAGCATAAAACATTTTGCAGATTTTAAAATTTGTGAAGATGAAATTAAATTTATTGAAAAAAGTAAAATAACACCACTTTTTATTACCGATGAAAATTATCCGCAGCGTTTATTAAATTGCTACGACAGTCCTACTCTACTATATTACAAAGGCAATGCGAATTTGAATACTGCTAAAATAGTTTCTATTGTAGGTACAAGAAGCAATAGCGATTATGGCAAAAATGTATGCGATAAAATGATAGAAGATCTTGCCGAGCAAAATGTTTTAATCATAAGTGGCCTAGCATTTGGCATAGATACCATTGCACACAAAGCATCTTTAAAAAATAAATTAAAAACAGTAGGCGTAATGGCGCATGGTTTAGATAAAGTATATCCTGCACAAAATAAAACCCTTGCAATAGAAATGCTTGGCCAAGGTGGAATTCTTACAGATTTTATGAGCGGTACAAATCCTGATCGTCAAAATTTCCCAAGAAGAAATAGAATAGTAGCGGGCATTTGCGATGCGCTCATTGTAATAGAAAGCAGTGCAAAGGGTGGTTCGCTCATAACTGCAGAGCTTGCCAATAGTTACAACAAAGATGTGTTTGCCATTCCTGGCCGTGTTAATGATAGCAGAAGTGAGGGTTGTAATTATCTCATCAAAAACAATAAAGCTTTGCTCATAACATCTGCTGATGATTTGTTGCATATAATGAATTGGAAAGAAGCCCCTAAAAAAATTAAACAACAGCGAGAGCTTTTTATAGAACTTACACCAGAGGAAAGAATAATTACAGATATTTTAAAAGACCGAGAAAACATTCAAATAGATGAATTGTATTTTAAAAGTGGGCTAAGTAGTAGTGCAGTAGCGCAAGCATTGCTCATGTTGGAAATGCAAGGAGTGGTAGCATCGTTGCCAGGGAAAGTGTTTAAGCTGATTTAAATATTTAATAATCTATAAAATAGACTTGGCTGTATCTATACATATTTATACACTTACAGCCAAGTCAAAACATATATAAAATTTAACCAATAGTGCTAAAAAACTATGTAAGAACGCTTAATCACTTATTATTATTATTAAATCATCAACCACCCTATAAGAAGGTAGATTAAAAATATCAGGTATAGCCCAATGGACATTACCACTGTTTAAGGCTGTAATTTTTAAAGAAGAAATAAAATTAGACTTGGCTGTAAGTAGTATTTTTTATATATTTACAGCCAAATCAAAATTATGGAAGATATCATAGGACGACAAAAAGAAATGAAAATATTCTCTGCTGTGTTAAAAGGCAATCGTTCAGAATTTATTGCAGTATATGGAAGGCGACGAGTGGGAAAAACATTTTTAATCCGTAATGCATTTGCCTCTCATTTTGTATTTCAACTTACGGGTTTAGCCAACTCCACTACGCAAGAACAACTAATAAATTTTAATACAGCACTTAAAAAAGTTAATAAAAAACCAACAACATCCATTGCAAAAACTTGGTTTGCAGCATTTGTACAATTAACCGAATTTTTAGAAAAATCTAAAGCAACAAAAAAAGTAATCTTTATAGATGAGCTCCCTTGGATAGATACACCAAACGCACGTTTTATACAAGCATTAGAACATTTTTGGAACAGCTGGGCATCTGCACGAAAGGATATCATTTTGGTAACCTGTGGCTCTGCAGCCTCGTGGATGATAAACAAACTAATTAACAATAGAGGAGGTTTACACAATAGGGTTACAAAGCGAATAAAAATCACACCATTCACCTTACAAGAATGCGAACAACTTGTACAATCAAAAAAATCAGTTTTAGATAGATACCAACTTGTACAATTGTATATGGTATTGGGAGGTATTCCATTTTATTGGGATGAAGTTTCAACAGCATTAAGTGCCACACAAAATATTCAAGAAATTTGTTTTAGTGAAAATGGGATACTGCGTACTGAATTTAAAAAATTATTTAGCTCATTATTTAAAAATGCAGAAAGACACGTAGCCATTGTACATGCGTTAGCAAAAAAAACAAAAGGATTAACAAGAGAAGAAATTATTAAGGGTTCTAAACTTACAGATGGAGGTGGGTTGACCCGACTTTTAGATGAATTAGAACAAAGTGGTTTTATAAGAAAGTACAAGCCATTTGAAAAGAAAAGAAGAACAAGCCTTTACCAGTTAGTAGATTTTTATACGTTGTTTTATTTGCGTTATTTAAGCGATAATGAAAACGAAGTATATGATAAAAACAAATGGCTAAACGCTTTTGAACTTCCTACATACAAAGCTTGGAGTGGTTATGCATTTGAACAAGTTTGTTTATATCACATAAACGAAATAAAAGAAAGTTTGGGGATAGCTGCTGTGGAAACAAATATCTCAAGCTGGCGAAGTGCGACATTGGGCAATGGCGCACAAATAGATTTGGTTATAGACAGAAGGGATCGTGTAATAAATATTTGCGAAATGAAATACAGCGTTAATCAATTTGTAATTGATAAAAAATATGATGCTGAATTAAGGAATAAAATTGAAACATTTAGAAAGGAAACAGGTACAAAAAAATCTATTTTTCTTACAATGATAACTAGCTTTGGCTTAGAAGAAAATAATTATGCTGCAGGAATAGTACAGAATGAAGTAAATATGGACGCATTCTTTAGATAGAAAGTAAGGAACGACGGACTACAGGCCTAGATACCTTTAATAAATTAATCTTAATCATTCATAATAAGTCTTGCCTCTTAAAAAACTCGTAACCCACTAACTCGCAACCCGAAACCATAATCCAACTTTCAACTTTCGCCCAACCTTCCTATCTTTGCCTATGGCAACAATAAAATCTCCCGCAAACAACAAATCAAACAAATTTTTTGGCGAAGGGCTTACCTTCGATGATGTATTACTTATGCCCGCATACTCGCAGGTACTCCCACGAGATGTGAACATTCAAACCATACTCACCAAAAACATTACACTCAATGTACCATTGCTTAGCGCAGCAATGGATACGGTAACCGAAGCTACACTTGCCATTGCATTAGCAAGAGAAGGCGGGCTGGGTATTTTACACAAAAACATGAGTATTGATCAGCAAGCCGAACAAGTGCGAAAAGTAAAACGTAGCGAAAATGGTTTGATACTTGATCCTATAACCCTATCGCCTGATGCCACAGTGGGCGAAGCTTTGATGTTGATGCGAGAAAATAAAATTGGTGGTATTCCTATTGTGGATGCACAACATAAATTGGTAGGCATACTTACCAACAGAGATTTACGTTTTGAAATAAACAGAAAAATAAAAGTGAGTGAGGTAATGACAAAAGACAACCTCATAACCGCACCCGAAGGCACCGATTTAAAAAAGGCTGAACTCATTTTTAGAAAAAATAAAATAGAAAAATTGCCAGTTGTAACCAAGCAAGGCAAACTTGTTGGACTCGTAACTTTTGGCGATATTTTAAAATTAAAAAGTCACCCACACGCCGTAAAAGATTCTTACGGGCGCTTGCTTGTAGGTGCAGGCGTGGGCATTACACACGATACCATGCAGCGTGTAGAAGCATTACATAAAGCAGGCGTAGATGTCATTTGTTTAGACAGTGCACATGGCCATACAAAAGGGGTAATAGATATGTTGAAAGCCATAAAAAAATCGTATAAAACCCTAGATGTAATTGCAGGAAATATAGCCACAGCAGCAGGTGCAAAAGCATTAGCCGATGCAGGTGCCGATGCCGTGAAAGTGGGTATTGGTCCGGGTTCTATTTGTACGACAAGGGTTGTAGCAGGCACTGGTGTACCGCAAATTACTGCTGTAATGCAAGCGGCGGCAGCCATAAAAAATAAAAATATTGGTATCATCAGCGATGGTGGTATTCGCTATACTGGCGATATGGTAAAAGCACTTGCCGCAGGAGCCACTTGTGTAATGATGGGCAATGTATTTGCAGGCACCGAAGAAAGCCCTGGCGAAACGATTATTTACGAGGGTAGAAAATTTAAACAATACCGAGGTATGGGCTCGCTTGGTGCTATGGCGCAGGGCAGCAGCGACAGGTATTTTCAAGATGTGGAAGATGATATAAAGAAATTTGTACCCGAAGGTATCGAAGGTCGTGTGGCATTTAAAGGCAGTTTAAAAGAAGTGGTGCATCAATTTACTGGCGGCTTAAAAGCAGGTATGGGTTATTGCGGAGCACCTGATATAAAGGCTTTGCAAGCAAACGGGCAGTTTGTAAAAATAACCAATGCAGGTATGAAAGAAAGCCATGCACACGATATTGCTATAACGAAGGAGGCGCCGAATTATAGTAGGTAGAAAGCCCCCTCTATCTCCCCAGAAGGGGGAAGAAACGTAGTAGATTAAGCAATAGATTATGTTATTTAATTTTTGTCCAAACAAAGAAGCAGCTTTGGTCATCATCGTTGTGTCACTCACTTGTACGGTATACCTTTATTCATCTTTTATTATGCACTAGATTGTGCAATAGATTATGCAATGTTGATTTACTATATTTAATTAAAAATTTGTGAAAAAAATAATACTTCGAACTTTCTTCATTTGCATATTTGCACATCTGCAAATTTTCTCATTTGCACAATCTCGGCTTAGAATTTCGTTACTAACCTGCACACCTGGCGAAGAGCTAAACGAAACATTTGGCCACAGTGCCATACGAGTTATAGATAGCAATAGCGTTACCGACCATGTATATAACTATGGCACGTTCAATTTTGAAGATAAAAATTTTTACATAAAATTTATAAAGGGCAAACTTAGGTATTTTGTAAACATAGATCAGTTTCAAGAGTTTGCTTTTTTTTACCAACAATACAACAGAGGTATTACAGAGCAAGTATTAAATTTATCTGCACAAGAAAAGCAAAATATTTATCATGCACTTATAGAAAACGCAAAAGAAGAAAATAAATATTACCAGTACGATTTCTTTTTAGACAATTGCACCACAAGGCTTAGAGATATTATAAAAAAATATCACAACCCTACCCCTGCTTTACCCGCTGTAATGCCCACTAATTATACATTTCGCAATGCCATACACCAATACCTTGATGACAATAACCAGTATTGGAGTAAACTCGGTATAGATATTTTACTAGGCGCAAGAACAGATGCAATAATGACTACGGAGCAACAAGAATTTTTGCCAGATAATTTAATGCATGCTTTAGACTCTGCAACGAATACAAAGGTTGTTTCCACTTCTCAACAATTATATATTTTTAATTCCACAAAAAATAAAAGTAGTTTTTTTACGCCGCTATTTTTATCATCTATTATCCTTTTGTTTTTTGTAATATTAAATCTATTTAAAAATAATTTTGGTAAAAAATTAATGAAATTCTTTGATGCATTTTTATTTTTAATAGTTGGTGCACTAGGTATTTTATTAATTTTTATGTGGGTAGGTACTGATCATATCATGACAAAAAATAATTACAATTTACTTTGGGCATCGCCACTATTCTTTGTGTATGCTTTCATACTAAATAAAAAAAGCAAGCAAGCAAAAAAGATTTCACTGTTTGTTTGTATTTATTTGTTATTGGTTTTATGCTGTTGGTTTTTTCTGCCACAATTAATGAATAACGGTTTGTTACCTATTGTGGTTTTGCTGACATGGAGAAGTTTTTCTAACAGTAGAGAACATGAGGTAAAGGAGGTTTCGCAGAAGTAATTAGCATTTTGTATTTTATAGCCCCAAAACAAGTCATTTTTTTTAAGTGTTTTATAGGAAACATATTTGCAATGAAAATCATATATATATATTGTGAAATAGTTGTAGTGTGAGTATCATAGAGGAAAAGTTAATTCTTAATGAAGTTTTAAGAAGATATATAATTTTAAAAAAAATTATATATCTTCATTTCATAAAACTTTCATTATGAAGAAAATACTATTAATTACTTTACTTATCACATCGTTAATAGGGTGTGAAAAAATAAAAGATAATTCTACCTTTCTACCTGAAACAAATGTTTCGCAAAATGACCAAGATAAAAACTCTTTGGCACGTCGTTCTCTGTCATTTTGCCCAACTAATACCGAAGCAGCTGGACCCGATAAAATAATATGCCCAACACCTGGTTCAGTGCAAATTGGATTGCCTGCAGAAACAGGTTTAACATATCATTGGACACCTACACAAGGTCTTAGCAATCCCAACATAAGTAATCCCATTGCTTCTCCATCAGCTCCTACAACTTATACGTTAACTACTTCTGGATTTAATGCAATAAGAAATGGTAATTTTGAATTAGGCAATACACAATTTTCTACTCCATATACATATTGGAATGGAATTATCCAATGGCATACAGGTCTTTATTACATAGGAACTAACCCGTTTTTATATAATAGGGTGGCAAGACCGTTGAATAATTGGTGTAATACAACCAACCATACACCAAATGGGCAGAATATGCTTATTGCTGATGGCGTTCATTCGCCAAACCCTGCACCTGTTTGGGCTCAATTTGTAGTAATGTCCCCAGGTATATATAATTTTTCAGCTTGGTTTTTAAATACTAATATTAATGCAATACCTGAACCTAGTAACCCCCAGCCTTTTGCAAATATTCAATTAAGAATTGATGGTATTGATGTGGGACCACCTATTTTACTTTCCAATTTAAATTGCGAATGGGTAAATCTCTCATTTAATGTTTCATATACAGGACCAAATGATGGGACGCTATTAGAATTAGTCAATCTAACTACATCTACCAATGGAGGTGCTGGAAATGATTTTGCTATTGATGATATCTTTTTAGGTTGTCCAATTACCATGACAGATCAAGTAACGGTAAATGTATGTGTGCCTCCTGCTATTACAGCATCTAGTTATTTTGCAAAATATGACTGCACTGTAACGAATACTTTTATAAATTATCCTATTGTGCCTAATTCTAACAACAATTACTGCTTTTATTGGGAATGTGGAGGAATTTCTCACATTTTTTCGAATATCCCAAACAGTAATAACCAATGGTATATAAATGATGTATTAGTAACACCAACCACTATAGCTAATAATCCTTCACTTGGAAGTGTTGATATTTCGACCCCTGGAGAACTAAAACATGGGCTAGCTATAGGTCATGGTGGCCCTTTATTTAAATTTCAAGTAAAGAATACAACTTATGGATATCAACAACTAAGCCCTCCGACATATGTATATTATGCAGGTTATATTGGCCCTAGCCAGGAGGAAATGGGTTGGTACAAACAGAATTATACTAGGACTTATTCAACTCCTTTTAATAATAGAGTTGGTCCAAACGCAATTTACACATGGTCAGTACCAGGATGTACAATTAATGATATTGATAATACAACACCCGAAGCAATTATTACATTCCCTGCTAGTGTACCTATAACAGGTATTACTGGTACTCTAACAATTTCTAATTCATATTGTCAAAATGGATCAGTTCCAATCCATTTTACTTACAACGCAAACGCACAATAAGAATCATAACATTTTAAACGCTGTCTTAACAAATAAGACAGCGTTTTGTATTATATTTATGTTTTGTTAGAAACAGAAAATTACTCGTGAAAAGAATTATCCTAGTTACATCAATCTTAATTTGCTTCACTCCAGCTATGGCAAGGCATATTACTGGTGGTGAAATCATATATAATTATAAAAGTGTAGGAGCTTCTCCAAATAGTAAAATTTATACCATTACTTTAAGATTGTTTCGTGATGATGATTGTGTAAACTGTGCTCCATTGCCGCCTAGTGTTACACTTGGAGTTTACAATAATGATAATAATCAATTAGTGAATGGCTACACAACAGTTTCTTTAGGTTCAATAGAATCTCCACTAATGGTAATATCATCCCCTCCTTGCCTTACAAATACACCAATCCTAAACTATAAAGCAGGATATTATAATTTTGATGTTGAGCTTACATCGAACGTGAATGGTTATACAATATCTTATCAAACTTGCTGCAGAATAGATGGAATTGCTAATGCTGGGAACGAACAAGGCTCTTCCTATATCGGAGAAATTCCTGGGAGTAATACACTTTCAAGTGCATTGATAGATAATAGTGCCAGATTTGAAACTGGTCTTTCAATCATTTGTGCCAATAAACCATTTAGACTTGACTTTAGTGCCACAGACCCTGATGCGGATAACTTAGTTTACGAATTTTATGGAGCTTATAATGGAGGTGGAGCTGTAATAACATACGCACCCACACCAGCAAATTATCTTACACCAGCAGGTCCTCCATATGGTTCAATAAACTACTCATCGGGTTACTCTGGTGCGAACCCATTTGGATTATCTACACCCATTAACCCTACAACAGGAATTATTTCAGGCATTGCTCCTGCTGCGGGTAAATATATTATTGCGGTTAATGTAAAATCTTACCGAAATGGAAACTTCATTGCATCCCACAGAAAAGATTTTATTGTAACTGTAGCTCCATGTGACTTTGCAAGTTCTGAACTTAAGCTCTCTTATATTAATTGTGATAACCTAGATTTTGTTTTTAAAAATGAAAATAGTTCTTTATTAAATATCACCTTTGATTGGAATTTTGGTGACCCATTATCTGGTCCCAATAATACTTCAACTTTAGAAACGTCCCCACATACATATTCTGCACCTGGCAATTATACACTAAGACTTATTGTAAATAATAACACCCTTTGCGCAGACACTGCAACTGCTCTTGTAAAAGTATGGCCTGGTTTTTTTCCTAAAATAAAACCAATTTTACCTCAGTGTAAAAATACACCTATACAATTTATAGATCAAACAACCACTAATTACCCTCCTTTAGTTTATTGGAAATGGGACTTTGGTGTAACAACCCTTACAAACGATACAAGCCGTTTGCCTAATCCTACATATAGTTATGCTACAGCAGGCCCATACATTGCTACACTTATAGTAGAAAGTAATAAAGGATGTAGAGATACAATTTCACAAGACGTTACCATAACAGATAAAGCCAACCTTATTATATCGAAAGATACACTCATTTGCACAGTAGATACTTTGCAATTACAAAGCAATGTAAATACTGGTACTATTACTTGGAGTCCCAATGTTGTAATAAATAATACAAACAGTTATAACCCATTTGTAAGCCCAGATATTACACAAATATATACCGCTAATTATACAGATCCTTTTGGATGCAAAGCCACAGAATCAGTAAAAGTAAGTGTAGTAAACGAAGTAACACTTTTATCAATAAACGATACAACCATTTGTAGAACAGATGAAGCCAAGCTAAATTTAAATACTGATGCATTATATTTTATTTGGACTTCAACGCCTGCAAGCACAATAACAACACCAACTATACGCAACCCTATTATTCTTCCCACAGATCCATTTACTACTTATCATGTAAAAGCATCTATTTCTAATAAGTGTTTTAAAGATAAAGATATTAGCGTAAAAACTGTACCATACCCAATAGTAACGGCGAGTGCAACTTCGCCTATTTGTTTTGGAAAAGATGCGCAATTAAATGCAAGTGGTGGTAGTAAATATTTATGGAGTCCACCAATTTATTTAAGCAACATTAATATTTCAAATCCAAAGGTTTTAAATCCTTTAAAAACTACCACATATACGGTAAGCGTGAGCGATACTTTTGGTTGTCCAAAACCCGTATCTAAAAGTATTATTGTAGATGTAATAAAAATTATTGCAGATGCAGGACCATCAGATACTTCTATTGTGCTTGATCAACCATTGTTTTTAAACGCAACAAGTAATACTACAGGTATTGTAAATTATTTTTGGCCAACGCCAAATACTTGGTTGAGCGATATTAATAGTAAAAATCCAATTGCAAATCCGCTTAACAATATTACATACAAAGTAGAAGTGAGTAATAGTATTGGATGTACAGATAGTGATACCATAAATGTAAAAGTATTTTTTCTTCCTCCCGATATTTATGTGCCAGCTGCGTTTACGCCAAATGCGCCAGATGGGAAAAATGATTTGTTTAGACCGATACCACTCGGCATAAAATCATTAGAATTATTTAGTGTGTATAGCAGATGGGGGCAATTACTTTATACTACCAATAAAATAAATGTGGGTTGGGATGGAAAGTATAAAGGCATACCACAAGGGTCTGGTACATATGTATGGCAAGCCAATGCTACAGATTATAAAAACAAACAAGTATCCAGAAAAGGAACAGTAATTTTGATAAGGTAAAGAAAGTATTGAGTCCCGAAGCTTCGCATTAGCGTCAAGTTAAGGTTTTATTTAAAACCGTTGAATGATTGTAGATACAGGGTTTTAGTCTCTACGCAACCGCCAACAGGGCTGAAAGCCGCT
>JAYTLA010000123.1:0-27283 GCA_043729825.1 Ferruginibacter sp. | reverse complement strand
TTTATCACCCACTTTTTTGTGCCATTTAAGTATCGTTGCTTCCATGATACTCTCACCAAGTTTCGGCATTATAAGGTCAACTACGCTCATATAAATTGTATTGTTTTATTCGTTGCAAATGTACGGATAATGAATAAACGCATGCTAACAATCTAAAAACAATCATGGGCATGTAAAAGTATAAAAAAATAGGTAAGTACATTTTTCACAGGGTTCAAAAGTCCTCCGCCTATCTACGGAGATTTAGGGGGCTTTTTTGATTTGGGGCTGTCGGCATAAGAGCATTTTTGGACATTTGCTCGGGCTGTCTGCACTACTCCTCGTTCCTCCACCGATGACGGATTCACTGTGGGGTGTAGTGCTGCCCATCCCGCACGTGTCCCGATATTCTTGTCTGGAGCTCTTCATCTGCAAATCTTTATTTAGCTTTTATGATGCATTAGATATACTTGATAGTACAAAGTAGACATTTACGATTTGCATAAAAAATTTCAAATCTTTGCAAATCACTATGTAATATCTGTTTTTTTTATGTATAAATGATTATTTTTGTAGCTACTTAAATAACTGCAATGGCTGAGATATTGATTATAGATGATGAAAAAGCAATTCGTAAAACCCTTTCCGAAATTCTACATTTTGAAGGCTATAAAATTGATGAGGCCGTGGATGGAGAAGAAGGTTTGAAAAAATTTTCTGAAAAAAATTATGATGTAGTACTCTGCGATATTAAAATGCCAAAGCTAGATGGTATTGAGTTTTTAGAAAAAGCTAGAGAAATAAATCATGATGTGCCAGTGATAATGATTAGTGGGCATGGCAATATCGATACTGCTGTTGATGCAGTAAAGAAAGGCGCTTTCGATTATATAAGCAAACCGCCCGATTTAAATAGACTCCTTATTACATTGCGCAACGCTACAGATCGTACTAAACTTAGCGCCGAAACAAAAGTGCTAAAACGCAAAGTAAATAAAACCATAGATATGGTAGGAGAGAGCCTTGCCATCAATAAAATAAAACACACTATAGAAAAAGTAGCACCTACAGATGCACGTGTACTTATTACCGGCGAAAACGGGGTAGGCAAAGAATTGGTAGCACGTTGGTTACACGAAAAAAGCAACAGAAATGCAGGGCCATTGGTAGAAGTAAATTGCGCAGCTATACCAAGCGAATTGATAGAAAGCGAATTGTTTGGCCACGAAAAAGGTTCGTTCACATCTGCCATAAAACAACGCATTGGTAAATTTGAACAAGCCAATGGCGGTACATTATTTTTAGATGAAATTGGCGATATGAGCCTAAGCGCACAAGCAAAAGTGCTACGTGCATTGCAAGAAGGTAAAATAACCAGAGTAGGTGCCGATAAAGATATTAGTGTAGATGTTAGAGTTGTTGCCGCTACCAACAAAGATTTATTAAAAGAAGTAGAAGAAAAAAACTTTAGATTGGATTTGTACCATCGCCTAGGTGTAATCATCATTCATGTACCCTCTCTTAGAGAAAGAAAAGATGACATACCACAATTGGCTTCTCATTTTGCCAAACTTATAGCCGCAGAGTATGGACAACCAGCCAAGGAATTTGAAAAAGCCGCAATGGATATTTTGAAGAAGAATGATTGGGGCGGTAATATTCGTGAACTACGTAATGTTGTGGAACGGTTAATTATTATGAGTGGTAAAAGCATAACTGCTGAGGATGTGGAGAATTATGTTTAAAATTTGAATAAAATTGTGATTCAAAAACTTGAAAATTGAATATTGAACATTGATTATTGAGCATTTTCAGATTTGTAAATGTTCAATTTATTGTAAAAGACCTTCTCCAGTAAAATATATTTTTCTTGGATCGTACTTAAAAGGTATTTCTTTCTTTTTTGTTAAATCTGTTCATATCTAAATATCTAATATTACTTTTGGAGATATTAAAACCCTAATTATGAGTATTGGTTGGATCATTTTTATTTTAGCTACACTTGGTTGGCATATTGGAATGTATGGTATGTTTAAAAAAGCTGGTATAGCTACATGGAAAGCATTGGTGCCTTTTTACAACACATGGTGCATGGTCGAAAAAATGGAATTGAAAAAATGGTGGTTCTATGTACAGTTTATTCCAGTTGTTGGCGCATTTATTACTATTTGGATATGCATAAAATTTGTAGAGCATTTTGGTAGGTTTGGAGTAGGGCATCATGCTGCTGCGGTGTTTTTACCTTTTGTATATTTTCCCTATTTAGGATATAGTAGCAGCGAAAGATTTGCAGGAAAAAAAGTAGTGGATAATTATAAAAAATCTGCAGCAAGAGAATGGATAGATGCTGCTGCTTTTGCAGTTGTAGCCGCTACAATCATACGCACATTTGTGTTTGAAGCATATACCATCCCTACACCATCTATGGAAAAAACATTGTTGGTAAACGACTTTTTGTTTGTAAGCAAATTCGCTTATGGGCCACGTATTCCCAATACGCCAATAGCCATGCCCTTTGTGCATCACACTATGCCATTTGTACCAATAAAATCCTATGCGGAAGCTATTAAAATTCCATACACAAGATGGTTTGCAAGCCCAGTAAAAAGAAACGATATAGTGGTGTTTAATTTTCCGGTAAATGATACTTTGATAAATGATCCTATTATAGAAGGAGTACAAAAATTTGGTAGCCAAACTACCTATTATCAAGCCATAAGAAATGATGGGAGAGATAAAATTTGGGCTGACCATGAAGGTGAAATAATTACAAGACCAGTGGATAAAAGAGAGAACTTTATTAAGCGGTGTGTTGCCATTGGTGGAGATAAATTGGAAGTTGTAAATGGAAATGTACTAGTGAATGGTGTAGCACAACCAAGCTTTCCACAATCTGAAAGATTTTATATTTTAAAAACTCCTCCTAATACATATATCGATAAAGAATCGCTTGCTGAATTTGGAATAAATGTGCGCTTAGATCAAGGAGATGTTCAAAGAACGGATAGTTCTAACCAATGGATGATAAATGTTACCAATGAAGAAAAAGCTGCAATAAAATTGCCAGTAGGTTATCCACCACTTGAACCATTTATTATGAAACCAGACAATGGCCTTTTTCCTTATTATGGTTTAGATACATCACACCGTTGGTCTGCTGATAACTATGGCCCTATAACCATACCGCAAAAAGGAAGTACCATAGAACTTACACCCGATAATCTTATTCGCTACCAACGTTGCATACAAGTATATGAAGGCAATAAACTAGAAAACATAAACGGAAAAATTACTATAAATGGCGTACCTACTACATCCTATACCTTTAAAATGAATTATTATTGGATGATGGGAGATAATCGTCACAACTCATTGGATAGCCGCTATTGGGGCTTTGTGCCAGAAGATCATGTGGTAGGCAAAGCATCCCTTATTTGGTTTAGTTGGGAGGGTGGTCCTCGTTGGAAAAGATTATTTAATGGTATAAAATAGTCGATTTAATAAAAATTACTTACTTTCAATTTTAATATTCCTCTCTGTTATCAAATACAGAGAGGATTTTTTATCTAAATTAAAAAAGCCGATTAATATTTTTTATCGTCTTTACATTTATAAAACTAACTAATTATAAAAAATGAAGCAACAACATAGTTTTGGATTTGAAGTATTTGATGATATAACTGATTTAAATAAAGAAGACGCCGCATTGCTAGAAGAAGCAAGAAAGACTACGCAGAAAGCCTATGCACCGTATAGTAATTTTTTTGTAGGCGCAGCTGCATTGTTTAATAATGGACAAAAAGTGTATGGCACCAACCAAGAAAATGCATCATATCCTGTAGGTATATGTGCAGAGCGTGCGCTACTTGCTAGTGCAAGTATGTTACAAACAGATGAGCCCATAAAAACAATGGCTATTAGTTACAATAATCTATCTCGGGTAGGAGCAAGCGATAGCCCAATATCTCCTTGTGGTATGTGCCGCCAAAGCCTTGCAGAGTATGAAGAGCGTACTAAGCAACCCATGCGCCTTATTTTATCTGGTATGGAAGGAAAAGTGATGATTATTGAAAGTGCAACGCAATTGTTGCCTTTTTCTTTTGGGAGTGAGAGTATGAAGTAGAGGGTGAAGGAAATGATAAAAAAAACATACATGCCTAAATTATTAAAATTTCTATTGATTTTCTTTTCAGTAATGATTACATTAGTGATTATATCTAGAGTAACAAACATGCTGAATTATTTTTCTGCAAGTACAGTATCAAATTACCCAACGATAAAGAGTAAAGAAATTTTTTTCACATCTAATTTAAAAAAACCAACACGCTTTGATTTTATTTGTTACAAAAACGAAACAGAAGAATTTGGTAAACAAATTTGGGTACATCGCTTATGTGGTATAGCAAATGATAAAATTGAAATTAAGGCAGGTATATTGTATGTAAATGATAAAAATGCAGATTCAGATTTATCATTAGCACATAATTATTATGTTAAGCAAGCTACACTTGATAGTCTCAAGGAAGAAGAAGAAATTGAAACAGATTATATACAACAAATAGATAGTGAAAATTTCTTAGTATCCTGTCCCGACAAAGTTTTTGTAAATAATAAGATTGTTTCAGCAAGAGATGTGAAGCCAAAAGAGTTTTTAAATGAAGAAATAAAAATACGTTTTGTAGCAGATTGGAATGAGGATAATTTTGGACCAATAATAGTTCCTGTAAATAAATATTTTGTGATGGGAGATAATAGATCCAATGCTTTAGATTCTAGATATATTGGTTTTATTGATAAGGGTAAATATGTTGCAACAGTTTTGCAAAAAAAATAAGTTAACGAACGTTGTCTATTACCCAATCTTTCTTCCATTCTCTGTTTTCCTTTCTGCTTGTAAAAGCACTACATCGTTGTTTTCGTTATATACACCTAGCACAAGGCATTCGCTAATAAAATTGGCAATTTGTTTTGGTGGAAAATTGATAATGGCAATGATTTGTTTGCCCAGCAATTCTTCTTTGGAATATAGAACAGTTATTTGCGCAGATGAATTTTTAATACCTGCTGCACCAAAATCTATTTTTAATTTATAGGCAGGTTTATTTGCTTTTTCAAAGTCGGATACTTCTATAATGGTGCCAATCCGAATATCTATTTTTTCAAAATCATCCCATGTTATCATAGCAATTCTTTTTTTACAATGGCATCTAAATTAATTACACCAAAAATATGCGGAAACATTTCGTTTACAGATGGCGCTAACTCATATTTTAATTCGGCGGTAAGTTTTGTTTCTTGTATGTGCAGCAATACAAGATTTGTTTGCCCTGCATAATAACGCTCCAATACGCCTTGCACTTGTGCCGCTGTACTATTGTGTATAAAACCTTCAGCGTGTAGGGAAGGAGCTTCGTAAAAGCCTGCTGATAGTGCTTTCTCCCAATTTTCTTTTGTGGTAACGTGGTATATCATTTTACTAATATTTCTATGATGCTTCGTAATTCGTTTATTTTATATTGCTGTGTATTGCTATCGTAGCATTTTACCAATTCCGATAATAACATAATGACGATAGACTTATTATCCAACGGTCTAAAAAACGCAGATACTGGTGGTACAGCTATTTTCTTAAAATAATTTTCTACATCTTTATGCGAATACATTTGCCCATTTACAGGATCTACATAAAATTTTATTTTTTCAGATGCATGCCCTTTTGGGTTTATGATATCGTAATGCTGATCAAAATAACCCAATATAAATTGATTTGGTATATTAATAGCAAATACAGGAACATCCAATAACCCACATAAAATTAATAGGAGAGTGCCATTGCCAAATGCATTGCCCTTGTGGTTTTCAAGGGTTTTATTTATGAGAAATCCATCGATATTTTCGTAAGATATTTCTACTGCTTGTTGTTTGTAATAACTATATACAATACTACCAAGCACATTTATTTGCTCCATTGGCGTGAGATAGCTGTTCATTTCTAACCATATATTTCTCCGAAGTTTTTCTATTTCTTTAAAAATAATCATGCTATCCATAGCTGGATAAACATATTTAGAAACCAACATTACACCAGCCAATAAATCTGGCTTTTCGGTACTCCATTTTGCAAAATCATGCTTTACATCTTCAAAGTGTAATTGATGAATAAGCATCTCTATTTTTTCTTGTAAGGCAACATTTGCCGTAGTTTCCCAATAATGTTCTAGGTTGGGTATAATGTCTTTTCCGAAAGAAATAAGTTTGCTGCTTACGGTTTCATACACCGTTTCATCAGGGTCGTCTATCAGTTTTAATAACGCTTGTATTTCTTTATTTTCTTGCATTAATGTAGCGCATCTTTTAGTTCGGCATCTAATGACAAATTTCGGGAAAGTATTTTATCAAAAGCATAATGCTCCTCAGTATTTTTAAAGGCTCTTTTGGGAATAATGATGGCTTGCATAGCGTTTAAAAACAGAAAATAGTAATTTGATGTTTCTGTTTTTTTTATAACAGCATCCCATTTTAATTTACTATCTACAATAATACTTTTTAAATGAATCTCTGTATCGCTTGCTGATAGTGTGGTTTCATTAAAAATAGAAAAATTATCGGGGTCATCAGCAATGGCTTCAGCTTGTTTTACCATTTGGTTGCGCCCAGTAAGAATGGGTAAAAATGCACCAGCAAAAAACAATAAAAATACAGTAATGGATATTTTATTCAGCCTACCATAAACACCCGAAAAAAAAAGCACAGAAGAAAACAAACAAAAAAATCCTGCTTGTTTTATCATATTTCTAAGTCTTTTTCTTTTTCTATCTTTTGCATCCCAATACATATAAGTGTAGTAGTTCACATAATCATCTTTCGATAAAGTATATTGTATGGTTATCATTTTTTCTTAGCCGCTGCCTTTTTAGGTGCTGCTTTTTTTACGGTCGTTTTCTTTGCAGCACTTTTTTTTGCTGTTGCTTTCTTATCAAAAGCTTTCGGGTCTTGCGTTACAATCATTTGCTTGATGGTATCCAAATCTAGCAATGCTAATTCTTCTGCAGTATATTTTCCATTATCCCCACCACCAATAACTTTCAGTTTCTTTTTATTAAATTTTATGATTGGTCCCCATTGTCCATTTTCCAATGTAATTTTTTCCTCAGGCCAATTTTGTATAACCCTATTAGATTCTTTCTCTAATTTTTTCTCAATAAGTTCATTGCAATCTTGCTGTGTAAGAATATCAAAATTATATGCACGAGGTATGTTTATGTACATATCGTTCCACTTTATAAATGGACCAAATCTGCCTTTGCCTTTTGTAATAGGTTTATCTTCGTAATGCCCTATTGGCGCATCTTCTACTTTTTTAGCTTCTATAATTTCTATGGCTCTATTTATATCTACATTAGCGGCTTGTTCACCTCTTGGCATAGAAATAAATGCATCGCCTAATTTTACATAAGGTCCAAATCTTCCTACACCTACACTTACATCTTGTCCTTCATATTGTCCCAGTGGAGCACCAAGTTTAAATAAATCCAATGCTTCTTCAAGTGTTATCGTTTCTATACTTTGGGCAGCAGTCAATTTTGCAAACCTTGGTTTTTCTTCATCTGTTTGTGCGCCTATTTGTACCATTGGTCCAAAACGCCCCATACGTGCGCTTATGGGCTTGCCCGTGCCTTCTTCTACACCCAATATCCTTTCTCCTTTTGCACGCTCAGCATTTTCCAATGTGTGCTCTACACCTTCATGAAAAGGCGTGTACCAATCACCAACCATTTTGCCCCATTGCATTTTGCCTTCGGCAATGTTGTCAAACTCTTGCTCAATATTTGCCGTAAATGAATAATCCATTACTCTTTTAAAATGCTCACTCAAAAAATCAGTTACCACCAATCCTAAATCTGTTGGAAATAATTTTCCTTTTTCTGCGCCAGTATTTTCTTCGGTTTGTGTTTTTGTAATGCTATCATTTTTCAATGTTACTACACGTACCGTTCTTTTTATTGGCTCTTTATCTTTCTTTACAACATAATTTCTTTTTACAATCGTAGATATAGTAGGAGCGTAGGTACTTGGTCTGCCAATGCCCAATTCTTCTAGCTTTTTTACAAGCGATGCTTCTGTGTATCTTGCGCCAGGTCTTGTAAATCTTTCTGAAGCTGTCATTTCTCTAAAGCCCAACACTTGCCCAATAGTAAGATTTGGCAAACGGCTCTCACCTTCATTTTCGCCTTCTTCCTCATCATCGGTACTCTCCATATATACTTTTAAGAAACCATCAAATTTCAATACCTCACCACTTGCAGTCAGTTCTTCTTTGTTGGTACTTATTTCAATTTTTGCCGTTGTCTTTTCAAAAATAGCATCACTCATCTGCGATGCAATCGTACGCTTCCAAATCAATTCGTACAATCTTGTCAAATCTTGATCTGCCACTACACGAGCATCCATGTATGTAGGGCGAATAGCCTCGTGCGCTTCTTGTGCACTTTCGTTTTTGTTTTTGTATTTGCGTATTTGCAAATATTTATCGCCAAAACTGTTGTTTATTTCATTTTTTATAGCATCCATGGCTGTTTCGCCAAGGTTTACACTATCCGTACGCATATACGTAATCTTTCCACTCTCGTATAATTTTTGTGCAAGCAACATGGTTTTACTTACTCCATAACCAAGTTTTCGGCTTGCTTCTTGTTGTAATGTAGATGTTGTAAAAGGTGCAGCAGGTGTACGTTTGCCGGGCTTTACCTGAATATCTTTTACGGTGTAATTTGCACCAACACAAGTTTGCAAAAATTGCTCTGCATTACTTTGTGCATCAAATTTTGCACCTTCTGCTTTAAAGTAAACCGTTCTATCATTTAAATCTGTAGCACCTAACGATGCCTCTACTTTAAAACTACTTACTGGCGTAAAACTGTTTATCTCTCTTTCTTTTTCTGCAATTAATTTTACGGCTACACTCTGCACACGACCTGCACTCAAACCACCTTGCATCCCAATTTTTTTCCAAAGCACAGGGCTTAGTTCAAAGCCTACAATACGATCCACCACACGGCGTGCTTGCTGTGCGTTTACTAAATTCATATTTATTAAACGAGGGTTGGCCACCGCTTTTTGAATAGCAGGTTTTGTAATTTCATGAAAAACGATACGTTTGGTAGTTTTTGGGTCCAACTTTAATACTTCCGCCAAATGCCAGCTAATGGCTTCTCCCTCACGGTCCTCATCCGATGCTAGCCAAACCTCATCCGATTTTTTTGCAGCACTAATTAAATCTTTAACCACTTTGTCTTTTTCGGCAGGTACGATATACTTAGGCATAAAATTATTGTTGATATCTATACCCATATCATTTTTCTCCAAATCACGAATATGCCCAAAGCAACTCCGCACTTCAAAGTCTTTTCCCAATATGCCTTCTATCGTTTTTGCCTTTGCAGGCGACTCCACTATCAATAAATTCTTTGCCATAATATGCTTTAAATGAGTTAGTTTTTCATGTTTTTGCTGCTCCTACCTTCCTAAAAAGAACGCAATATAACTACAATAAGATTTCTGCAATATTAATTTAAAATTGAAATAATGCGTTTTTTCACTAAAAAAAGATGTTAACTTGTTATTTATTGGTAATTAATTTTTTAGTTTATGAGCCAAAAAAACTTGATGAACTTCGGTGCTTGCCCCTATGCTTGGGTAAAGGACAACTCGCCGTTCAACAGCATATCTTTTCTTGAACCTATGCTTGCGTAGGGATTCATCTTTTATTATTCAATAAATTAACCGCTATTATCTTTGCGTATAAACGAATTGTTTTGGCATTTAGTTGCTACATTATTTATTTGTAAACTTTTTTTATGTACTTTCATAATAAACTAACCCCTTAATGAACATATCGATTATAGGCTCAGGCAATGTAGCCACGGTACTAGCACGGCTAAGCAAACAAAAAGGACATACCATACATCAAATAATAGCCAGGCATAACGATGCAGGAAATGTTTTAGCTACAGAAGTGGGAGCCACATGCATAAATATAAAAGACAAAGCAGATATTAACATCGATTTAGTAATTGTAGCCATTACAGATAATGCATTGGTAGAAGCTATGCATGGCATTTATTTTGGCGAAGTGCCAGTAGTACACACCGCTGGAGCATTATCTATGGATGAAATAGCAAGAAGTAGCGCTAATTTCGGTGTGCTGTACCCGTTGCAAAGCCTTAGAAAAGAAATGGTGACCATTCCTCAAATTCCTTTTTTAATAGAAGCCAATAGTGAAACTACATTAAAAACAATTGAAACATTTGCTAAAACCTTAAGCGACGATGTGCAAGAACTTAAAGAAGAAAAAAGATTGCATTTGCATGTAGCAGCAGTTATTGTAAATAATTTTACAAATTATTTATATAGCGTTGCCGAAACATTTTGCATGGAGGAAAGTATCGATTTTAATTTACTAAAACCACTTATAAAAGAAACTGCAGATCGTATTCAAAATAATTCCCCACAAGATGTGCAAACTGGTCCAGCAAAACGCAATGATATTATTACCCTCTCAAAACATTTGCGCATATTAGAAACCCACCCCAAGCTTCGTGTGCTTTATACAAGAATGACAGATGGGATTATGAATGGATAATTTTTGGAAAAGAAAAGCCAGCACAATTGTGCTGGCGTTAATTTTTTTTAGATAAGTTTTAAAAATCCCAACCTTTTTTATATGTTAAGTCAAATTGCTCAATAATTTGTTGTTCAGTAATTACTTTAGTTTTTTCTGGCATATCAGTAATAACTTTAATTTTTTCTGACTTAAACGTAAGGCTATTGTTTTCAAATTTTTGGTAATTATTAAATAGTACATTTAGCGTAATAAAATTCATTACATAGGCTTGTGTTTCGGCAGGTAAGAATTTTTTTGCATCCCAAAAAGTTGGATTACTTAAACCTGTTTTTTGCTTTGCTTTATAAACATTTCCTATACCACAATTATAACTTGCTACTATTAATAAAATATCGTTGCCCAAATTGCGAGTACGATCTCTAAGGTAACGAGCAGCAGCGTTGGTGCTTTTTATAAAATTTTTTCTATCGTCTTGTACAACTTCTTTTTTTTCTGATATAACTGTTCCAGCTGCTGCGGCTAATAATTTTTCTTCTTCCAATTTCTTTTTTTCTTCAGCCGATAATTGACGCTCATACTTTAATCCATACTCCTTTGCTACAAAATCCATTATTTGCCAATAACCAACTGCACCTGCACCAGATACTGCATTGCCATTAAACCCACTTTCTAGCGGTAGCAATACTTGATATTCTTTTGTTAAACCATGTTTGCGCAATATAGCAGCTACTTTAGGAAAATATTTTTTACTTTTCTTATAAGTACGTATCAAATAATCTCTTCGATTTTTCGAAAATTTTTCTACATATTCAATCGATTGTTCTTCATTCCCTTTTAATACAGAGGGGTAAACGATATTAGCTTCATTGGTAATAAAGTTTACGGTACGTTTTGTTTCTATAATATCTGTAGGTGCTTTTGTTTCTATAACAATGTTAGATGCTAATACAATTTTTCCTGCTTCATTATTTGCATCTTGAGCAAACGAAGAATGAAAACTAATCGTAAACGAAAATAGTGCAAAAGAAATTTTTGAGATAGAGATAACAGTGAGATTATATTTTTTCATACAATTGATAATTGGATAACGTTAGCGAATGAAATTAGAAATTATTAACGTTGTATGAACCATATTATTGCATTTTAAGAAAATTTTAAGAAGTTGTTTTTTTGTTAATGTATTTGTTGTTAGCCAATTAAGGCTTATTCTATATGTAATTAATTTTTTATTGTTCATCGGCACTTGGGCCGTAAGTGCCTGGTAGTGGAATATTTAGCATACGTAAATACACACCTAGTTGTGCTCTATGATGAACGCTATGATTAAGTACCCAAGTGCGCATTACCTGTGCTTTTGGCATTGTAAAGTAAATGATCTCCCCATTTCTCATGGTCCATGGTTTAGCTATTTCTTCGTCTGAAGTAGCTTCTAAAATTTCTTTTGCTTTTGCTAAACATTTATCAAACAAGGCTAATAATTCTTCATTACTATTGAGCACTTTTGGTGTAAAGTCCGATTTGGCAAAATCGAGTTCGTCCATTGTTATGGTTTCTTTTGGCCAACCAAATATTTCTGCTACGTGGCGAGCAAGACTACCAAGTGACATACTTTTTTCGTGTGGTTTCCAATCTTTTTTATCTATTGGAACTTTTGCCAATATTTTTCTTGTAGCTATACCTTCTTGTTGCAATTCGGCAAGCATTTGTTGTGCTATAGTCATAACTATTAATTTTAAAAGGATTTTGTGGTATGCTAATATAAAATTGTTAATACCTCAATGTTTATAATTCCGTTTTTTCTTCTTTCTTTTTCACGTCCTTCTTTTTTACGTCCTTCTTTTTCGTTTGCTCCTTTTTATCCCCGTCTTTTTTATCTTCTTCCTTTTTATCTCCAGACACTGGAGTTTTTGCAACTGGTGGGGGTTGCCCTTTTTTTCTAAACGTACATATAATATCCGTTTGCAGTTTATATAAATCTAAAGGCTCAGTCGTTGTTACAAAAGGATTATCAATATATACTTCGTAAGATGATACTATTACTCTATTGTTTTCGGTAGCTTTTTCTTTGATGGCATCATAGGCGCCTTTAGTAAGGTCATTTGGGCCAAAAAAATGTGCAACATAAACACTATCTCCGCCAGTATTTTTCATATACATTCCTTTACCTGGTTTTGCTGGGGCATTGTTTACTGGTATGCCAGCTTCAAAAAAGAAAAAAGTTTTTTGCATGGTATGCCATGCCATGGGTGCACCAGTTATTACAAGTTTATTGGCTTTTATTACATCGGGTAATTTTTTTGTATAAATGGCAGTCAATTTTGCATACATACCTTCTCTGGTCTTCGAACTATCTTTCAGACAAAGCACCTGCCTTTTTATTTCCACACTGTCTTGCATATTTATAACTGCACCTTTTTGAGGAATTACTGGTAAAACTTCTATTTTGTTATCTTCCACGGTTGCAATAGCGGGAGCGCCTTTTTCTGTGCTGCTGTTGCAGCTAGAAACCAATAATAATAAATGGAAAAAAGTTAGAAAAGTGATAATTTGTTTCATGTTGTAAAAATATAAGGGGCGACGAAAATAAGGATTTTTCTAATTAAATGAGTCTTAATTGTTGGCATATTTTACTCGACCGTAAAATTGCATTACTTTTGCACTTCGAAAAACGAAATATGTACAATATTACATTCAAATTTGAACAGAAGGGGCTAGAGCCGATAACGTTATCAAATATAGAGGGAAACCAATCGATACTGGAAGTAGCACTTAAAAACGATATAAATCTTCATCATAATTGCGGCGGAGTATGTGCTTGTAGCACTTGCCATTTATATATAGATAAAGGCGAAACGCTTGTAGAAGAACTGAGCGATAAAGAAGAAGATTTTATTGATAGGGCTATAAATCCAAGATTGAGCAGCAGATTGGGGTGCCAATGTACATTGATTGGTAGTGGTGGCTATATAGAAGTTACTTTGCCAGATCAAACTCAGTTTTTGGGGGAATAAAACAAATATGCAAATAGGAAAATGAGAAAATATGCAAAAACTAGTTCATTCTTTCTATGTTTTTCAATAACATTTTGACGTTTAAAGAAAATATTATATTTCAATTTTTTAAATTAGCACATTTGCATATTTGCACTTTTGCACATTAATACAACTATGAGTTTTGAACTACCCATACTCTGGAACGACTACGAAGACATTGCCATAAAATTATACGAGCGCTTTGGCGATGAGTTTAACGAAGGCAAAATATATAGAATTAGATTTACCGAGTTATTGACTTGGGTATTAGAAATACCAAGCTTTGTAGGCAAACGTGAAGAAAGCAACGAAGGGCACTTGGAAATGATACAAAGTACTTGGGTATATGAATGGAGAGATAACCAAAAATAATACTTTATGAACGTGCTTTCGCTTTTTAAAAATATTAGATTGTTTGTGCTAGATGTAGATGGCGTGCTTACAGATGGCTCTATTATTTTATTGGATAATGGCGAGATGGCAAGAAATATGAATATTAAAGATGGTTATGCACTACAACTTGCCATAAAAAAGGGGTACGAAATTTTGGTTTTATCTGGCGGCTCTTCCGAGGCAGTAAAAACTAGATTGAAAAAATTAGGTATAGAAAATATACATCTTGGTGTAAAAAACAAACAAGAAATTTTACAAAAATTTGCAACGGCAAATAATTATAAATGGGATTGGGTTTTGTACATGGGCGATGATATACCAGATGTAGCGCCAATGCAAATGGCTGGTATAGCTTGCGCTCCTGCAGATGCCGTGCAAGAAGTAAGAGCCATTGCACAGTATATTTCCCCAATAAATGGTGGCAAAGGTTGTGTAAGAGATGTAATTGAAAAAGTATTGAAATTGAATGGCGATTGGAATGATACCGATAATACATCTTCTATTTGATAACTATTTTCCCTCGATAAATTATACACATGAAAACTTTGGCTGCTTTTTTTAGGTTGATGAGGTGGCCAAACTTGGTTTTTATTATTATTACGCATTTGCTATTTTACTTTTGTGTTTACACACCTTTGTTAAAAGAACAACCGCAGCAACAAATTTCATTTTTATTTTTTTTGTTAATTATGGCATCGGTTTTTATTGCTGCTGCAGGTTACATCATTAACGATTATTTCGATATACAAATAGATGCCATTAATAAACCCGATAGAGTTGTTATCAATAAATTTATAAAAAGAAGGTGGGCAATAATGTGGCATTGGATATTTTCTGTAATCGGTATTGGTATTAGCTTGTATGTTAGTTATAAGATAAAAGAATGGCCTATTTTTTTTATAAATACGTTGTGTGTATTGGTGCTTTGGTTGTATTCAACCACGTTTAAGAAAAAATTGTTGATAGGTAATTTAATGATAGCTGCACTTACGGCCTGGGTTATTTTAGTAGTGTATCTTTTTGCAGGGGCCAATTTATTTTCGCTAAAAGGATTTGCTGCTAACCCCGAAAATCTTAACGTACGCCGATTTTTTAAATTTACTTTATTGTATGCTTGCTTTGCATTTGTAACTACACTTATAAGAGAAGTTATAAAAGATTTAGAAGATATGGAAGGCGATAGAAAATACGATTGTAATACGATGCCTATAGCTTGGGGAGTGCCTGCTACAAAGGTATTTGTAGGTGTGTGGGTAGTGGTTACAATAGCTGCATTGGCAATAGTGCAATTATATGCATGGCAAAGTGGTTGGTGGTTTGCGGCGCTGTATATTTTATTGTTGATAATGTTGCCGGCCGTATTATTAATTAAAAAATTGTATGCGGCTACATTTTCTGCAGATTATCATACACTGAGTAATATTATAAAATTGATAATGTTGTTTGGCATATTATCTATGTTGCTTTTAAAATTTGCACCTTAAGTATTATGGAAAAAATAATTTTGGCATCTCAATCACCAAGGCGTAGAGAATTGCTTCATTTAGCAGAAATAGATTTTGAAGTGATGATAGCCGATACCGATGAAAGTTATCCAGCTGGGTTATCGTTTGAAGATACAGCCATACATATTGCAAAAAACAAAGCCTTGGCCGTTGCACAAAACAATGTTGATAGGATAATACTTGCCGCTGATACAATAGTAGTTTGCAACAATAAAATAATTGGAAAACCTATAAACAGAGAAGATGCCATTGCCATACTGACGGAGCTTTCGGGCAATGTGCATGATGTAATAACAGGTGTGTGTATGTTGAAAAATGATGAAGAAATAATATTTGCAGATAGTACAACGGTATCATTTCATGCGCTTACAAAGGAGCAAATTATTTTTTATGTGGACAAATACAAACCTTACGATAAAGCTGGAGCTTATGCCATACAAGAGTGGATAGGTGCTGTAGGTATAAAAAAAGTAGATGGCGATTTTTATAATGTGATGGGGCTGCCGATAAGTAGGGTGGTAGCCTCCCTAAACCTGTCTGCCGAATGGTAGAACCCCCACAGGGTGACTTTGAACTCTGTAATTCTTTAGAGTATTTTACTTTCTTAATGATTTTAGTGGCTTTTCCTTAAATTGTGTTATAACTATTTGCTTATGACCGAACAACTTCTTCAATTTATTTGGCAGTTTCAATATTACAATAAGAACAGCTTACAAACGAGCGCAGGAGAAGATTTGCAGATTATACATGCTGGCATACACAATACAAACCAAGGCCCCGATTTTTTAAATGCCAAAATAAAAGTAGGCGAAACTTTGCTTGCTGGTAGTATTGAAATACATATTAAAGCCAGCGAATGGAAAAACCATAAACATAGCAACGATAAAAATTACAATAATGTAATACTGCATGTAGTTTGGGAAAACGATAAAGAGTTAACCTTAAATTTTCCAACGATAGAATTAAAAAATAGGGTAAGTAATATTTTATTGGAAAAATATGAAAGCCTTATGGATGCTCAGGCTTTTATACCCTGCCATGAGCAAATACTAACAGTAAGCGATATTACGTTGGTGGCCTGGAAAGAAAGATTATTGGTAGAGCGTTTACAAGAAAAAACTACATATGTAAACACATTGCTCCAAAAAAATAACCAACACTGGGAAGCCATTTTTTGGCAAATGCTAGCAAAAAACTTTGGCATAAAAATAAACAGCGATGCTTTTGAAAGCATGGCAACATCTGTTACTATTAATATTTTGGCCAAGCATAAAAACCAATTGCATCAGCTAGAAGCATTGCTAATGGGGCAATGCGGCTTATTGGAAAATAGTATTACGGACGATTATGCAATTATGCTCCAGAAAGAATATCGTTTTTTAAAACAAAAATATTCTTTAGCACAAAATCATATTCCCGTTTATTTTTTAAGAATGCGCCCTGCAAATTTTCCTACTTTACGATTGGCGCAATTGGCTGCATTGGTATTTGAAAGCAACCATTTATTTAGCAAAATAAAAGATGCTGAAGATGTAAAAGAAGTAGAGAAAATGTTTAATGTAACGGCAAATGATTATTGGCATTATCATTATTTGTTTGATGAAGCAACGGCTTATAAAAAGAAAAACCTTGGCAAGCAAATGACACAAAATATTATTGTAAACACTGTACTGCCTGTGTTGTACGCTTATGGTTGGTACAACAATAATGAGCTATACAAAGCCAAAGCATTGAAATGGGCAGAACAATTACTCCCCGAGAAAAATAATATTACCAAAGGTTTTGAAGCACTTAGCATTGCTAATAAATCTGCATACGACTCGCAAGCATTGATACAATTGAAAAATAAATATTGTAATGTGAAGAGGTGTTTGGACTGTGCAGTGGGGAATAAGATATTGAAGGGGATTTAAAGAAAAATGTTCAATAAACAATTTTCAATGTTCAATTTTCAAGTGTTTCCACGGGGAGATATGCGGCAAAGTGAAGGAGAGGAAGTGAGTCTGTGCTTTGCATAAACTTGTTTTATAATTTGCCGCATAACTTTTACCGCCTCAAGCGGTAGGTTGCCAATACACATTTAGCTTCGCCTCAAACCTGCTAGTAGGGAAGGGTTTGTTTATTTTATTCGTGTTGGAGCAAAACATGTTGTTTCTCTTTTTAATGAAAGCAAAACATCAACCTCTGTCCACAATTCATTGTTTAGTTTATATAGTCTAACATAAATATAGCCTTCATTTTTACAATTTAGTATTTCATACTGAACTAATGCTAAAGTGTTCGTCTTATTAAAAATTGGTTTGCTTACAGAATAAACTATTTCTTTAGAAAGGTTCCCATAGTTGCAAGGTTGATTTAATTTGTCTTTTAATAGATAATTTATAGAATCTTTTTCTTTTTGATATTTAGCAGAATTTTTATATCGAATTTTATTATTTCTAACAATATAAACATTCGGTATTTCTTGGATTTTCCAAGAGGTGGTATCTTGACTTTTATTAGTAATCATTTCAACAAGAATTAAGCTATCTGTTTTACTTATTTTGTCTCGATTGTGATAATCCTGCCGAAAATAATAAGATATGTCATCAGTGGTTAGTTGAATATTAACCGGTCTGGAATTTATAAGATTTGTCGAAACTTTAATAAATTCATATGTAACTGTAACTGGTTTGCTTAATTGGGCTATACAAGGAGTAAAAAGACATGTGGAAATCAAATTTAATATCAGTAATTTCATAAATATTTAACCTTAATTTCAGTGAATAAAAGTTTCGATAAATACCTCTGCCCCCATTAGAATATCGTACGATACAATATTACACTAACCCCACCACAATTCAAAATTCCATCAATCCTTACCAATCACTAAAAAATACACATCAATATATTGCACAATCTACGCTTTGGTAAAAGCCGAAAAAAGATTTTCCGATGAAGAGCTCCCGACAAAAATGTACGGGACACGGTGCGGTGGACTGAGTGATGTTTTTGTATGTATGCGTGGCGACAAAGGCGGCATACGTATGCATACAAATACGGAACAGCGAAGGAGATCGAACCAAATTCCAACAATGGTATTAGCCCAAAGCCCCAAAACATTTACCAAATATATTCTACCACAACTTCCACATCTGGATGCAAACTTTTCTTTACTGGGCAATTATCGCCAACTCTTTGAAAAATGATTCTTTCTTTTTCATCTAAATGTAATGTGCTGGGAAATTGAATTTTTATTTCCACCTTGCCTATACGCCTTGGGTCGGATAGCATATGTTTGGTAACTTCCATTTTTGTATCGGATAAATTTATTTGCATATCTGCGGCTTTTAAACCAATGGTAGTAACAATGCAAGTGGCTAGCGAAACGCACAATAAATCCGTAGGGCTAAAGCGTTCGCCTTTGCCTCTGTTGTCGGTTGGGGCATCGGTTTCTATAATGCTGCCGCTTTGTAAATGAGTGGCTTCGCAGCGTAGATGGCCTTTATAAATGATGGAACTTGTCATTTTAAGATAATTTTTTGAATGTTTGGCAATTTAATTACTTGTATCTAAACGTTGAGCCGTTATTTTTGCATAAATTTACCTAGATAAAATGTTTATATGAAGAAAATAATTTTTTCGCTGGTTATACTATCTCTTTCAGTAAGTGTTTTTGCGCAACAAAAAACCAAAAGCAGTAAGGAAGAAAAAAAGGAAAAAAAGAAAGAAAGGATTGCTAATATGGTAAGGCTTGAGGAAGAAGGTGTAATTACAAATAAGAAACATTTTATAGGCGGCGTAAAATTGGCAACAGATGGTTATGGTGTTTTTTTAGAAAAAGGTATTGCACAATCAGTTAAGCGCTCTATACTTTTTCAACTAGATATTTCTGAAAGAAAACATCCAAAAGAACAGAAACAGTTAAACCAAAATAATGGGCAAGGCCCGTATGTGTATGGGAAAATAAATTTTTTCTATCCAGTGAAATTAGGTGTGCAAGAGCAATTTTTGCTTGGCAATAAAGGCAATAAAAATGGCGTGAGTGTAACTTGTAATGTTGGTGGTGGAATAAGTTTGGGTTTTTTGAGACCCTATTTATTGAGTTATACCGATAGTGTAGGGGCACAATATTTTGCTGGATTAGCGCCTACTAAAAAAGATAGTTCAAGGTTTTTATTTGATGACCCAATAGGTGGACCAAACCTTGGTACAGGTTTTAATAAAATGAAACTTACACCTGGCGCATACGCAAAAGCGGCTATGCGTTTCGATTATGGAAAATACAACGAAGTAGTAAGTGGATTGGAAGTTGGTTTGGTTGCAGAATTTTACAGCAAAAAAATTCCACAAATGATTTTTAGTAAAGAAAATAATTTTTTCTTTTCAGCCTATGTATCATTAATATTTGGGAAACGGAAATAGCTCCAAAATATCGTTTGTATCTTTGCAAAATAAATACTCATTACCTTATTAAATATAGATGGATACAATTGTAGAAACTGGCGATCAAAGAATGAAGAAGCCTGATTGGCTTAGAGTAAAATTGCCTATTGGCGAAGAATACAAGCACGTACGTGGACTTGTAGATACTCATAAATTGCATACGATTTGCGAAAGTGGCAACTGCCCAAACATGGGCGAATGTTGGGGTGCAGGCACGGCAACGTTTATGATTCTCGGCAACATTTGTACACGTAGTTGTGGCTTTTGTGCTGTGGCTACTGGCAGACCCGATGCAGTAGATTGGGACGAGCCGCAGCGTGTAGCAGAAGCCATACATCTAATGAAAGTAAAACATGCAGTAATAACATCTGTAGATAGAGACGAACTGAAAGATGGTGGAAGTATAATTTGGGAAAACACTATAAAAGCTGTGTATGCATTGAACCCAGATACTACACTTGAAACATTGATACCAGATTTTAAAGCAGAGAAAGAAAATATACAACGCATCATAAATGCAGCGCCAGATGTAGTGAGCCATAATATAGAAACGACAGAGCGCCTTACAAAGCAAGTGCGCATTCAAGCCAAATATTGGCAAAGTATGGAAACTTTAAAGATTTTGAAAGAGGGCGGCATGCGTACTAAGAGTGGCATTATGCTTGGGCTTGGCGAAGCTAAAGAAGAAGTAATACAAACGCTTACAGATTTATACAACAGTGGTGTAGATGTGGTAACAATTGGGCAATATTTACAGCCAACAAAAAAACACTTGCCAGTTGAGCGGTTTATACATCCAGATGAATTTGCAGAGTACCGTGAAATAGGATACCAACTTGGGTTAGACTATGTAGAAAGTGGACCTTTGGTTCGTTCTAGCTATCATAGCGAAAAACATGTAATACCAAATTGGGGGAGGAATAAGTGGATGGAGGAAAAGATGGGTTGAAGGTTGAAAGTTGTTAAATGTTGTTGAAGGGTTGAAAAGTATATAAGTTTATAAAGTAAGTTTGATGAAGTGCTCAAACTTTTAATAAAAGGTTCGTCTCCCACGAAACTTTCCGCCGCTAACTAATTTTATACACTAGGGTAAAATAATTTTCAAACTGTGTAAACCGTGTAAGTCTAATAAATAATGAACGAAAAGGTTATACATAACTATGGGAAGCTAAAACCTTCCTTTTTTTACTTTCCACTTGCACTTCTGGCATTAATTGTTTTTTATTTATTTACGCAAAGTGCTTTAAATATAAATGGCTATATACAAATTCAAACGTATTGGTTTTACGCTTTAAATGGTTGGCTTTCGAGGTTTCCATTAATGCAGCAAAATTTTACGCATTTGGGCGATACATTTGTACTACTAACACTGCTTACTGTATTATTTGTACGTGCACCTACACTTTGGGAGACGCTACTATCAGCCACTATTGTTTCTGCAATATTTTCTTCATGCTTAAAAAGTTTATTTTCAATACCAAGACCTTCAGTAGCTTTAAGCCAAAACACTTTTGTAATTATTGGTGAAGAACTAACGGGATATAGCAGTTTACCTTCTGGTCATTCCATAACAATTTTTACTGCTGTTGGTTGTATTATACTAGGTTTTATGCCTAAAAAAATAATAAACAAATTAGTTTGGTGCATTTTGTTGGTTGCATTTGGCTTAGGGCTTGCGTTCTCAAGGGTGGCCGTTGGCGCACATTTTCCTTTAGATGTTGTTATTGGAAGTGTTATTGGTTATATTTCTGCACTTGTTGGAATCTTTATCAATAAAAAATTTAATGCATGGCAATGGATTAGCAACAAAAGGTACTATCCTTTCTTTATAGCATTATTTGGCATTTCGGCGGTAATACTTGTTTCAAAAATAATAGATGAAAATTTATTAGTGTACTACCTTTGTATATTAAGCTTAATCATTTCGATATATGCATGCATTAAAAAAATGGCTACAAAGTAGTATAAAGCTCAGCAGTTTTGCTTTGCTCATTAGCACCATTAACTTTCTATTTTTTCATTACCCATTTTATACCTTTGTTTTTAGCAACGTAAATTATAAAACAGCTAATGGCGTTATTTTAATTGTAAGCTTAGTTGTATTAATGCTTGTATTTAATGCATTTTTTTTCTTTCTTATATTCTTTCTTTCCCGTGTTGTAGGTAAGTTTTTGTTAGTTGTTTTCTTTATTATTAATGCAATTGCAATTTATTTTGTTAATACCTACGGCGCAATTATTGATGAGAGTATGATAGGCAATGTGCTAAATACAAGCTACAAAGAATCAAGCAGTTTTTTTTCGATAAAGCTTTTGCTGTATATTGTTTTGTTGGGTATTTTACCTAGCCTTTACATTATAAAAGCCAAAATTGAAAATGTATCGCTAAAAAAGTATTTACTAACGGCTCTAGTAACATTTGTGTTTATAGCTGTTCTAGTTTTTGGTAATGCAAGCAATTGGCTTTGGATTGATAAAAACTCTAAACAGCTCGGCGGTTTAGCTATGCCATGGTCTTACTCAGTTAATATTGGATTGTTTTACAAACATAAGTCTGAGGAAAATAAAAAAGAAATACTTCTACCTAACGCAACTATATTGGACAATAAAAAATCTGTAATGGTTCTGGTAATTGGCGAATCTGCAAGGAGTCAAAACTTTTCTTTGTACGGTTATAACAAAAATACCAATCCCTTACTATTAAATATAGAAAACGTATTTCATTTTAATGCTACCTCTTGTGCTACTTATACAACGGCTGGCATTAAGTGCATCTTAGAGCATGCAAATACTGGCGAGCTTTATGAAATACTACCAAACTATTTATACAGAAACAATGTAGAAGTTGTATGGCGTACCAACAATTGGGGAGAGCCACCAATTCATATTGCAAATTATCAGAACAGTGAAAAGCTTTTGCCAAATTGCGAAGGCGAAGGTTGTGAATATGATGAAATACTTTTATCTGGTTTAGAGAATCAGATACGAGCTAGCAAAAAAAATAAAATACTAATTGTTTTGCATACTAGTATAAGCCACGGCCCAAGTTACAATACAAAGTACCCCCCATCATTTGAAGTTTTTAAGCCGGTATGTAAAAGTGTTGAATTAGGAAATTGCTCTAAAGAAGAATTAATCAATGCCTACGATAACACAATTGTTTATACTGACTATTTCTTATCTAAAGTAATTGAGTGTTTAAAAAAGAATAGTGAATTTAATAGTGCTATGTTATTTGTATCCGATCATGGAGAATCGCTTGGCGAAAAAAATCTATACATGCATGGTGTACCTATAAGTATTGCGCCTAAAGAGCAATATGAAATACCGTTTATTGTTTGGAAGTCTGACAGTAGCAAACAATTAAAGCCCAATAAAGTACTTTCCCAAAACCATGTTTTTCATAGCATTTTAAATTTTTTAGGTATAAAAAGCCCAGTGTATAACGAAGATTTAAATATTTTTAAGTAATCTTTAAAAACTAATTCCAACCCCAATCTTTACAAAAAACGGGCTCTCGGGTGTACAATGAATTTCTGAATCCGAATTGGCTTCATTAGATAATTTTGATTCAGTATTAAATTGTGCTTCTTTCTATTGTTGTTTAAGTATGTTTCCCATGGGTACACTAAAGTCACAACCAAGTGTGGTAAACACTTTTACGGCACAAATAGATATTGCACCTACTATTTTAGGTATGCTCAATTTTAATTATAAAAGTAAATTTTTTGGTCAAGATATTTTAAATAATCCTGTTGAAAAAAGGCGTGGATATATTAGTACATACCAAGGTTTGGGTTATATAAAAAATGAGCAATTAGTAATTCAATCTCTAGTAAAAAAAGTAACTCAATTTGTGCCAAATTTTACAACTGGCGAAGCTGCGGCAGTTCCGTTAAATGATAGTTTGGGTAAAGGGGCAATATCGTTTTATCAAGCAGCTGTGTGGCTGATTAAAAATAAAAAGTATAGCAAGTAGGAAGGAATTGAGATGACAATTTTTTTTACAAATTTGATATCACTTATCAACTTGTTATCTTTGTTTAAATAAGAAATTATACAATGACATCAGCCGCTAAAGCTATTGCAGAAAAATTATTACAAATAAATGCAGTAAAATTAAATATAGAAAACCCATACACTTGGGCAAGTGGATGGGAAAGCCCAATTTACTGCGATAATAGGCGTGCGCTTGGTTTTCCGTACATACGAGATTTTATAAAAAGTGAATTGGCTGCTGTGATTTTCGAACATTTTTCAGATGCCGAAACAATAGCAGGTGTTGCAACAGCAGGAATATCATGGGGTGCAATGGCTGCTGATCAACTTAAACTTCCTTTTATGTATGTGCGTCCAAAACCAAAAGAACATGGTATGGGCAATCAAATAGAAGGCATGTACGAAAAAGGGCAAAGGGTAGTAGTGATAGAAGATTTAATATCTACAGGAAAAAGTAGTCTTCAAGTGTGTGAGGTTTTGCAAAAAGAAGGACTGATAATAGATGGTATGATTTCTATTTTTAATTATGGTTTTCCTCAAGCTGCCGAGGCTTTTGAAAATGCAGGTGTAAAATTATATTCGCTTAGTAATTATGAAGAATTAATTGGCTTGTTAAAAGAAAAAGGAGAGCTAAATGAAGTTCAATTAAATTCTTTGTTAAAATGGAGAGAAAACCCAGCAGAGTGGGGGAAATAAAATATTTTTACGCATAATTAAAAAATATGAAATCAATTCTGATTGTATTAATTACATTGTTATTAGGTACAGTTTCTGCAAATGCACAAGTTAAAGTATCGGGCAAAGCAATAATAAAAGTTCCTGCACTTACTTGCGAAGTTTGTAAAGATAAGATAGAGCAATATTTATTTAGAGCATATGGAATAACATCGGTAAAAGCTGATGTTAAAAAGCACACCGTAACAGTAACTTGGCTAACTGATAGAACAAATATTGAACAAATTAAAACCCATATTGCAAATACTGGGTTTGATGCTGATAATATAACAGCAGAAGAATTTGCTGCAAAAAAACTGCCTCCATGCTGCAAAAATACTGGAATCGTAATTGCAAAAAAAGTAGAAAAAATTGATACTCTAAAAGCGCCTGTTGTAACAAATGCTTCTGTAGTTTCTCCTGATACAGTAAAATTAACTAAGGTACAGGCGTATTTGAAAAAGCAACAAAAAAAATAATTAATCAAATAATTTAGCAATGCCAAAAGCAGCGCCAGCTGCTATAGCACCAATAAGTGTTACACGTATAGCGCCCTGCAAAGGATTTACACCTGTCATTTTACTTTTAAAATAACCAAAAATAAACAGGCAAATTAAAGTGGCTATTACAGAATATTTTAGGGCCTCATTTGAGCTACTTATAAAAAAATAAGGGCTTAGTGGAATAATACCCCCAGCAATATAAGATAGTCCAATATTTAATGCACTTTTTGTTGCACGTTTTGGATCGGGCTTATCTAGACCAAGTTCATACTTCATCATAAACTCCACCCATCGATCTTTATCTTGTGCAATTTCTTGTGTAGCTTGTGCTTGAATTTCTTTGCTTAAACCAATGTTTGCGAAAAATTCTTTTGTTTCTTCTATTTCTCTTTCACGTAAGTTTTCGACTTCGTAGTGTTCTCTTTTTTCTTCATTTACATAATGATCTTGTTCCGTTTTTCCAGACAAATATCCACCTAAGCCCATAGCTATACTACCTGCGGCAATTTCTGCAATGCCGGCTATAACGATAATGCTACTGCTATCCACTGCTCCACTAAGCCCCGCTGCTAATGCAAATGGTACAGTAAGCCCATCACTCATGCCAATAACCACATCTCTCAAAAAATCGGAGCTTGTAAGATGATCTTCTTTGTGATCTGTGTGGTGTAAATGTGTATCCATAAATTCAGTTTACGGTAAGATAGATAGACTTTTGTTGATTATGCTTACTGCTTCCAATATCTGCTCTTCATTAATCAACAATGGTGGTGCAAATCTAATCTTATCGCCATGCGTTGGTTTTGCAATAAGCCCGTTTTTCATCATTTCTATACATAAATCCCAAGCTGCATCTTTGTTTGGATGATTAATTACAATTGCATTTAATAATCCTTTTCCTCTAATAGTTTTTATAAATGGAGAATTTAATTTTTCTAATTCACGCCTAAATAATTCACCCATTTTTGACGCATTATTCGCCATATTTTCTTCTTTTAATACTTGTAACGATGCTATGGCAACCTTACATGCAAGTGGGTTCCCGCCGTATGTACTGCCATGTTCACCATGTTTTATGGTCATCATTATTTCATTATCACTAAGGACAGCACTTATTGGTATTGTACCACCACTTAATGCCTTTCCAAGTATAATTATATCTGGTCTTACTTTTTCTGAATGCACTGCCAACAAATTTCCGGTACGACACAAACCAGTTTGTATTTCATCTGCTACCATTAGCACATTGTATTCTGTACACAATTTTCTTACTGCTGTGTAATAGCCATCATCTGGTACTACTACGCCTGCTTCGCCTTGTATGGGTTCAAATAAAAAAGCAGCTACATTTTTATCTTGAAATGCTTTTTCCAAAGCAACGGTATCATTAAATGGAATTTTTTCAAAGCCAGATAAAAATGGGCCAAAGCCAGTTGTAGAAGATGGATCTGTACTATAAGAAACTACTGCAAGTGTGCGGCCATGAAAATTGTCATTACATACAATAATTTTTGCTTGGTTTTCTGCAATGCCTTTAACTTGGTAAGCCCATTTGCGACTAAGTTTCATAGCGGTTTCTACAGCTTCTACACCAGTGTTCATGGGCAATACTTTATCGTATCCAAAATATTCGGTAATGTATTTTTCGTACTCGCCCAACTGGTCGTTGTAAAATGCCCTTGATGTAAGCGTGAGTGTTTGCGCTTGCTCCGTAAGTGCTGCAATAATTTTTGGATGACAATGCCCTTGGTTTACGGCAGAGTAGCCACTCAAAAAATCGAAATATTGTTTATCGTCCACATCCCACACATGCACGCCTTTTCCTTTTTTTAAAACTACTGGTAGTGGATGATAATTGTGAGCGCCGTATTTATCTTCTAATTCAATAAAATGTTGGCTTGCAATAGATGCATGAATTACGTTATTCATGATAATAAAATTTAAAAAGTAAAATGATTAAGTTGTAAAGATAGAAATTTGACCTCCCAATAAATATGGAAGGCAAAAAGCGATTATCCTCGATGATTGAGTAAATCGAGATTGCTACTGAGAAATTGTGGTATCGTATAATTTGCTTTGATAAAACAAAGATATGCCTTTAAACCGTTTG
>JAYTLA010000122.1:0-7918 GCA_043729825.1 Ferruginibacter sp. | reverse complement strand
GTTAAAAATGTTTGCATGATAAATAATTTAAATGATGAAATAATATTGATTAGGATATCAAATTTTTTTTATGGCTTTCTCTAACCAAATAGGATAATTTTTCGTGGGGTTTAATTTTAGTAAGCTGGAGCAAGATTTCATCGTACAAATTCAAGCATAGATTTGAATTCTAAAACGGGTTCATTGGGACGGTACATTTAGGAGGGTACAAACATTTTCGTAAATCCTTGATCGGAGGAGTATTCGATAGTTTTAAAAGGATTCGTCTTGTAAAATTAAACATTATAATTATATTATACAAAATATTTTTTTAATTTATTATTCATTTATAATAAACAATTTAACTAAATATATGAAAAGAATAATTAAAATAATTGCAATGATTTAACATTTTTAATTATTATTGTCCGAGATAAAAAAGATAAAGGGTGGATTTCCCACCCTTTTATATTATACTTGATTTACTAGAAAAAGAATAATATGGATAAATCTACAAATTAATTTTTGTTTGGTGAGGACACCAACCAATAATTAATATATTTTTCTTATCTGTTGGTGTTCTCACCATAACTGTTCGGAAGAAAAAACATGTCGCTCCTACGGAGCTCTGATTAGGTTTTATCGTTTATTTCTACTGACATGCCGCCTCTAACGAGGCTAATTACTTTCGGCTAATAGCTCCATAGGAGCGATATACCAGTAAAAGAATATTAAAAGTTGGGAGTAGAGCTCCGTAGGAGCGGCATGTAAAATAAATTGCATAATCTTCCGAGCACTTATGGTGTTCTCACCAACCGAAACCACAATTAAAAATATTATGGTTGGAGAGGACACCAACCAATAATTAAAATCTAATGCATAATCTAATGCACAATCTAGTGCATAATAAAAGCTCAATAATGGTATGAAGATGAAATGTGCGACGCCAATGAAGATGCCCATAGCTGCTTCTTTGTTTGGACAATAAAAAAAGATGCATTTTAAATTGTCCCTACTTAAAATTAAAGTTTAAAATTAAAGTTAACACCTTTTAGCAAGTAATTTCTAGTTTAAAAGTTTATTATGAGAGGTGTCAACTCTTGCCAGGATTTTAAATGTTCCCACAAAAAAAATTTGAACTTGTACCTTTGCAAAAAATAAATTATGAGTGAAGTTTGGTTAATAACAGGATGTTCTACTGGTTTTGGTAGAGAATTATCGAAAGCTGTGATAAAAAATGGCGGTAAAGTGGCAGTAACGGCAAGAAAAATTGATGATGTAAAAGATATTGTAGAAGGCAATGAAGCCAATGCTATTTCGCTAACATTGGATGTAACAAAACCAGCAGAAATTGCTGCGGCAGTGAACGCAACGGTAGAAAAATTTGGTAGAATTGATGTACTCGTAAACAATGCTGGCATTGGATATTTTGGTGCTGTAGAAGAAAGTGAAGATGAACAAGTGCGCCGTATGTTTGACATAAATGTTTTTGGATTGGGCAATATGACACAAGCTGTTTTGCCTATTATGCGTGCACAAAAAGCGGGGCACATTTTAAATATTTCTTCTATTGGTGGGTTGCGCTCTTTTCCTGCTTTGGGGTTTTATAATGCTACCAAATACGCTGTGGATGGGCTTTCGGAAGCATTGGCAAAAGAAGTAGCACCGCTTGGAATAAAAGTTACCCTTATTTGCCCAAGTGGTTTTAGAACCGATTGGGCTGGGCGCTCGGCAGACAATAGCAAAATTGTAATTGATGATTATGCAACAACTGCTGGACAAAATAAATCTGATATTCGTGGATATAGTGGCAACCAACCTGGCGACCCAGTGCGTGCTGCTATGGCAATGATAAAAGTTGTAGAATCTGAAAATCCGCCATTGCGATTATTGCTTGGTGCTGCTGCATTAAAAGGTGCAAGAGTAAAATTAGATGAGCTTAAAAAAGATTTTGATGCATGGGAAGAAACGACTGTAGGTGCTGATTTTCCGAAAAATTAAAAATATTATGCTGCAGAAATTGCGGCATTTTTTTGGGTAAAAAATTTTGAAAAGTGATTTATGTAAAAATGAAGAATTGAACATTTATATAGAAATTCCCTTCCTACTCTCCCATTTTTTTCAGATATTTGCTCAATCTCTAAAAAATGAATGTACTACTACAGCAAGTAACCATCATTGCGGCATCATCGGCTTATCATAAGCAAGTAAAAGATATTCTTATTGTAGATGGCGTAATCAAACAAATTGCTAGTAACATTTCTCCAGATAATTTTGACATTATAAAAGGCAATGACTTACACGTGAGCATTGGCTGGATGGATATTTTTGCAGACTTTGCAGAACCAGGTAACGAGCATAGGGAAACGTTGGAAAGTGGAGCAAATGCCGCAGCAGCTGGTGGTTTTACAGATGTAATGCTTATTCCAAATACAAACCCAGTAGTGGATAGCAAAGCACAAGTAGAATTTTTAATAGAACGCTCCAAGCAACTTCCCATAAATATTTACCCAATTGGTACTGTTACAAACAAAGCAGAAGGTAATACGCTTTCAGAAATGTATGACATGCATGCAAGCGGTGCTGTAGCTTTTAGCGATGGTACAAAATCGATACAACAAAGTGGTGTTTTATTAAAAGCGCTGCAATATGTAGCTGCGAAAAATGCAACCATTATACAAGTGGCCGATGATAATAGCATAAGTGAAGGAGGACTGATGAATGAAGGGATAGAAAGTACGAAGCTTGGCTTACCAGGCAACCCTGCGATAGCTGAAGAATTGATGATAGCAAGAGATATTGAATTGTTGGGTTATACTAATTCAAAACTTCACATAACTGGTGTATCTACAAAAAAAGGAATTGAACTCATTGCTACCGCAAAAAAAACAGGGCTACAAATTACCTGTTCAGTAGCGCCATATCATTTATTGTTTTGCGATGAAGATTTGAATGGATATGACACCAATTTAAAAGTAAATCCCCCCCTGCGTACACGAGCAGATATGCAAGCCTTACAAGCTGCGCTAGGTGATGGAGAAATTGATTGTATAGCTAGTCATCATAGTCCCCAAAGCTGGGATGATAAAACTTGTGAATTTGAATACGCAAAAAATGGAATGATAACTTTGCAAACATTGTATGGGACTGTAAATGGCATTATAAATGATACAGAAGCTTTGGTAAAAATGTTTACAGAAAAAAATAGGAATATATTTAAAATTGCAAAACCTAATATGGAAGAAGGAACTAAAGCATGTTTAACTATATTTGAACCTAATACTGAATTTGTTTTTGAAGAAAATAGCATTGTATCAAAATCTAAAAACAGCGCATTTGTGGGGAAGATGATGAAAGGGAAGGTGGTGGGAATAATAAATAAAAATAAAATGGTTTTGAATAAGTAATGGATTGAAGAATGAGGTCTGCATAAACCTATAAGGTCTTATTGTAGCCTTTAAAATTAAAGAACTTTGTACAAGACCTTATAGGTTTTGGGAAAGATTCTAATTTTCCATTTAACATTGATAAAAAATAGAATTATTAATATAATTTTACTATTGATAAAAAATTAATTTATGCAAGCAACAAACATTACAGCATATACAGAAGATGCCTCTCAACTAGATGCAATAAAGGCATTTATGAAAGCATTAAAAATAAAATTTGAAGTACAAAAAGAATCGCCTTACAATAAAAAATTTGTAAATAAAATATTACAAGGAGACGAAGAATTTAAAAAAGGAAAATCCAAAGCAATAAAAACTGCTGACTTATGGAAATAATCTATAACCAAAAAGCATTAGATGATTTAGAATTTTGGAAACAAAGTGGAAATACAAAAATTCAAAAGAAAATATCTGAACTAATTGAGGCTATAGAATTAAATCCATTTATTGGAATAGGGAAACCAGAAGCACTTAAATTTCAGCTTGCTGGCAAATGGTCTCGAAGAATAAATCAATAACACAGAATAATTTATAGAGTTGGGGATGATGAAATAAAAATATATTCTCTAAAAGACCATTACTAAATTATTATTCTTGGCATATAGAATACTAAATTTTTACATGAAAAACATTTCAGCAAAATACATAGGATTAATTACAGGTGGTTTAATGGTGTTGGTTTCCTCATTAATGTTTTACCAATTTCATTATCCAGATACAGGTACGGTGAAATATGTATGTTTTAGCATTTATACTGTTGGAATTATAGTTTCTTTGCTTAATTTTAAAAATAATAATGCAGAAGGAAAAGAATTTACAAATTATTTTTCGGAAGGATTTAAAACTTTTGTAGTAGTTACGTTGATTATGGCTGTTTTTACATTTGTGTTTTATAAAATGAATCCCCAAATTTTTGAAAAAACAATAGAGGAGATAAATAAAATAAATTCTTTGGATACTAACAAAACACCACAAGAAGTAATTGAAAATGGAAATAAAATAAGAAATATAAGATTGCCAATGACTGTTACTCTCAACACAATAATGTATATGATTATGGGCGCTTTGGTTACGTTGATTGGTGCAGGGGTTTTATCGCAGAAAAAATCATACTAACATCTTAAAAATCATACATAATCAGCGTTCTATAAAATGGATTTATCAATTGTAATACCACTGTTTAACGAAGACGAATCTTTACCACACTTAATGGAGTGGATAGAGCGAGTAATGCTTGCCAATAATTACAGCTACGAAGTAATAATGGTGGACGATGGCAGTACCGATAATTCGTGGAATGTAATTGAAGTACTTCGTTCAAAAAACGAAGCAGTAAAAGGGATAAAGTTTCAAAGAAATTATGGCAAGAGTGCAGCACTAAATGAAGCTTTTAAAGCTGCACAAGGTGATGTAATCATTACCATGGATGCAGATATGCAAGACTCGCCAGATGAAATACCTGAACTTCGTAGAATGATACTCGAAGAAAATTTTGATATTGTAAGCGGATGGAAAAAGAAACGGTACGATAATACGTTTACAAAAAATATTCCATCAAAATTATTTAATGCAGCGGCAAGAAGAAGCAGCGGTATAAAACTAAACGATTTTAATTGTGGCTTAAAAGCATACCGAAAAAAAGTAATAAAAAGTATTGAAGTGTATGGCGAAATGCATCGATATATTCCTATACTTGCTAAGTGGGCAGGTTTTAGACAAATTGGAGAAAAAGTAGTAGAGCATAGAGCTAGGCAATTTGGTATTACAAAATTTGGCTGGGAACGTTTTGTAAATGGGTTTTTAGATTTGTTTTCTATTATGTTCGTAGGCAAATTTGGTAAAAGACCCATGCACTTTTTTGGATTGTGGGGCACGCTTTCTTTTATTTTGGGTTTTGGTATTTTTACTTACCTCACCATTTCTAAATTCTTTTTTGATAGTACGGGCATGACACAAAGGCCATTATTTTTCTTTGCGTTGTTTATAATGACGCTTGGTGTACAACTCTTTTTAGCAGGGTTTATTGGCGAATTAATAGCAAGAAATTCTACTGATAGAAACAGTTATCTCATAGAGCAAAAAATGGGTTTGTAACATGCAAAAAGTGGTAATCATAGGGCCTGCTTACCCACTTCGTGGTGGCGGCATGGCTACTTTTAATGAGCGCTTGGCAAGGCAATTTATGCGTCAAGGTTTTGATACAACCATTTATACTTTTTCATTACAATATCCTTCCTTTATTTTTCCTGGCAAAACACAATACTCTACAGAAATAGCCCCAATAGATTTGGAAATAAAAGTGCGCATCAATTCTATTTTTCCACCAAATTGGATAAGTGTAGGCAATGAATTAAAAAACTTAAAACCAGATATTATTGTAGTGCGCTATTGGTTGCCGCTTATGGGACCATGTTTGGGAACTATCTTACGTTTGGCAAAAAAAAATAAACATACCAAAATTGTTTGCATTGCCGATAATATTATACCTCACGAAAAAAGAAAAGGTGATAAAGCATTTACAAAATACTTTTTAAAACCAATAGATGAAGTCATAGTGATGAGTGAAAAAGTAATGGCAGATTTAAAAACATTTGATGCACAAAAACCCGTTCAACTTGTTCAACATCCACTTTATGACAATTTTGGAGAAAAAATAAGTAAAGAAGTAGCACGGAAAAATATTGGAATAGAAACGCAAGAAAAAATAATTTTATTTTTTGGATTTATAAGAAAATACAAAGGCTTGGATATTTTATTAGATGCATTGGCCATACTAAAAACAAATGGCAATAACCATTTTAAAGTATTAATAGCTGGCGAGTTTTATGAAGATAGAAAAGCATTTGATGAGCAAATTGTAAACCTAGGCTTGCAAGATATGCTTATTTTAAAAACAGATTTTATACCAGATAGTGAAGTGCGAAATTATTTTTGCTCAGCAGATATGGTAATACAACCCTATAGAAATGCAACACAAAGTGGCGTAACTCCCCTAGCCTATCATTTTGAAATACCAATGATAGTTACCAACGTAGGTGGATTGCCAGCGCTAGTGCCCGATGGCAAAGTAGGATTGGTAGCTGAGCCCAATGCAGTTTGTATTGCAGAAAAAATAATGTTGTTCTTTTCGAAAGAGGAAAATTATTTTTCAGAAAATATTAAAGAAGAAAAAAAGAAATTTAGCTGGGAGAAATTGGTGGAAGCGATAGTAGATGATAGATATTAGATGTTAGAAAAAAGTAAACTAAATTTGTAAAAATGAAAACGACAATATCAAATATCATAAAAGCATCTATCGACGTAAAACAACATATTATTGAGGATGATGTTTTCATTAACAAAATACAACAATGTGTAGAGTTAATTACTTTTGCATTTAAAAATGGCAATAAAGTATTGTTTTGTGGAAATGGTGGTAGCGCCTCAGATGCGCAACATTTAGCAGCAGAATTTACCGGCAGATTTTATAAAGATAGAGATGCATTATTTGCTGAGGCATTGCATGTAAACAGTTCGTACATGACGGCTGTTGCAAACGATTATAGTTTTGATGTGGTGTATAGCCGTATGCTAAATGGCATTGGAAAAACTGGTGATGTATTGGTGGCTATAAGTACATCGGGCAATAGCACAAACATTATAAACGCCGTAAAAACAGCAAAAGAAAAAGGAATGATTACCATTGGTTTTACTGGAGAAACTGGAGGTAAAATGAAAGATATTTGCGAGGTGTTAATTAATGTTCCATCTTCGGATACACCACGCATACAAGAGAGCCACATTTTAGTTGGTCATATTATTTGCCAGTTGGTAGAGCAAGCCTATTTTAATGTTTAACATGATTCCTTTACACGAAATAAATACAGATTGGACCTTGTTTCTTGATCGTGACGGGGTAATAAACCACGAAAAGAAAAACGATTACATACATACATGGGCAGAGTTTCGTTTTTACGATGGCGTATTGGAAGCTTTTGAAATTTTTGCAGGAATTTTTAAACGCATCATTATTGTAACCAATCAAAAAGGTGTAGGCAAAGGCGTTACCAAAGAAATAGACTTGCAAGTAATTCATAAAAACATGCAAGCAAAAATTGAAAAACACAATGGTAGAATTGATGGTATTTATTATTGTGCAGATGTAGATAATGATAGTCCAAATCGTAAACCACAAGCTGGGATGGGTTTGCAAGCTCTAAAAGATTTTGCAGATATAGATTTATCAAAAGCAATAATGATTGGCAATACATTAAGCGATATGCATTTTGGTAGAAATCTGGGAGTAAAAACTGTTTTTCTATCAACAACAAGACCCGAAGTTGACACAACCGATGAATCCATTGATGCTGTTTATCCATCTCTTATCGCATTTGCCCATTCTTTAGTATAAGTTAATGACTATCCGCAATTAGGTGCAAGGTTTATACCATGCGCTAGAAATTGCTGCTACTATTAATCTATCGAATAGTTTAATTCCAAAATACCTTCTA
>JAYTLA010000121.1:0-5696 GCA_043729825.1 Ferruginibacter sp. | reverse complement strand
TTATTCCAAAGTCATTCTTGCGTAACTTCAAGAAAGGTTTTGGAATTTTTAATTTTTAAAATTTCTTGCAATGATTACAATTGGGCTAGATATGATGGGAGGCGATTTTGCTCCTCTAGAAGCTGTAAAAGGTGCAGCGGCATTCTTTTCAGCAAACAATAAAAATATTCAGCTTGTACTTATTGGAGATGAAGAAAAAATTAAAGCAGAAATAAAAATAAATACTTTACCAGAGCAGCAATACACAATTGTACATGCACCCGAGGTAATAGAAATGCACGAACATCCTACCAAAGCATTTAAAGAAAAAACAGAAAGTTCTATTGCAATAGGTTTTAAATTATTGGCCACAGAAAAGATTGATGCATTTATTAGTGCTGGCAATACTGGCGCAATGCTTGTTGGTGCTTTATTTAGCATAAAAAAAATAGAAGGTGTACTTCGCCCAACCATTGGCGCATACGTACCAAGAGAAAATGGCTCGTTAGGCTTATTGGTAGATGTAGGCTTGAATGCAGATTGCAAACCTGAAAACTTAAACCAGTTTGCAGTACTGGGTTCTTTATTTGCAGAGCATGTTTTAAAAATAAATAACCCTAAAGTTGGGCTTGTAAACCTTGGCGAAGAAGAAGGCAAAGGCAATTTATTAGCACAAGCCACATACCCTTTATTAAAAGAAAATACACAAATCAATTTTATAGGCAATATAGAAGGTAGAGATATTTTAATGGACAAATCTGATGTGATGGTATGCGAAGGGTTTACTGGAAACGTGGTTTTAAAATTGGCCGAAAGCGTTTACGATATTGTAAAACGAAGGAATATTAAAGATGAACATTTTGAACGTTTCAATTTTGAAATTTATGGGGGAGTACCAGTGCTTGGTGTAGAAAAACCAGTTATCATTGGCCATGGAATAAGCGGGGCAAATGCTTTTAAGAATATGATTAATATTGCGGTTCGTATGATAGAAGTGGACTTAAGTGGAAAGATTAAAGAAAGTTTTGTGGAGTAATTTTATTTACACAAAAATAAAATATTATAAAAAAGAAGCTAATGATGGCTTCTTTTTTTTGCCTATTTAAATCCAGATAAAGCCCTTTCTTCATTTAAAATATTAATTAACCATGTAAGATTTTGTATAATAACTTAAAAAGTAATACTCTACACCTCAATTCATAATAAATGTAATATGTTTCATGTATTAAAAAGATATTAACATATAATTATACCAATGTTTTTTGTAAAAAAATTAACACTATATTTATCCATCTATTTTTTAACTAAACATTTATTATGAAAAAAGTTGTACTTCTAACAGTTGTGTTAGCAATGACGGTTTTTACAGGTTTTTCGCAAACAGACAAATTTTGGTCTGCTGATGATGAAAGCCCCAGTAGCATTATTACAGATAAAGCTGTTGCAAGATTATCTTTTCCTACAGAGTTTAAATTGTTTTCGTTAAACACTTCTTCATTACGACAAGAATTGTTTACAGTAGTTGGTAACAATGCTGCAAAGCATTCCACTGTTGTTTCTTTGCCAAATGCAGATGGAATACTGGAGCAATTTGAAGTATTTGAAGCTTCTAATTTTGAGCCTGCATTGCAGGCTCAGTTTCCTGAAATAAGAGCTTACTCTGGTAAAGGTATTACAGACAGATCTGCTACTTTAAAATTAAGTATTTCGCCAAAAGGAATACAAACAATGGTTTTTAGAATAGAAAAAGAAAATGAATTTATAGAACCATATTCTAATGATCATACTGTTTATGCAGTTTATAAATCTCAAAGAACCAAAGGGGAATTACCTTGGAGATGCTCTACGCCTGATGCAGATTTGGCCAATAGTTTAAATACTCAAGTAAATAATATAGGTATTACAGCAAGATCCGGCGGCGACTTAAAAACAATGCGCCTTGTACAATCTTGCAATGGAGAATACGCAAACTATTTTGGTGCCACAAGTGCTGCACAAGTAGGTTTGGTATTGGCTGCTTATAATAATACACTTACTCGTTGTAATGGTGTGTATGAAAAAGATTTGGCTTTACACCTTAATTTAATTGCAAATACAACTTCGGTTATATACTATGACCCAGCTACAGATCCTTACTCTACTACATTAAGTCAGTGGAACGCACAATTACAATCAACATTAACCTCAGTTATTGGCGAAGCAAATTATGATATAGGTCACATGTTTGGTGCAAGTGGCGGCGGCGGTAACGCAGGTTGTATAGGTTGTGTGTGCGTAAACGGCTCTAAAGGAAGTGGCATTACTTCGCCTAATGATGGCATTCCACAAGGAGATAATTTTGATATAGATTATGTAGCGCACGAAGTGGGCCATCAATTGGGTGGCAACCACACATTTTCTCATGCTCTTGAAGGTACAGGTGTAAATAAAGAAGTAGGATCAGGTATAACTGTTATGGGTTATGCAGGTATTACTGCACAAGATGTAGCACCACATTCTATCGATGTTTTTCATCAAGCTAGTATTGCACAAATACAAGCAAACTTAGCTACAAAAACTTGTCCAATTACTTCAACAATGGCTAACGTTACACCAGTTGTAGCTGCGGTTGGTAATTTCACTATTCCCATCAGCACGCCATTTGCACTTACTGGCACTGCTACAGATGCCAATGCTGGCGATGTGCTTACATACTCATGGGAACAAAATGATAACTCAACGGTATCTGGTACAAGTAGTGTGGCATCTCCAACAAAAGCTACAGGTCCAAATTTCTTATCATTTTCACCTACCACATCTGGCACTAGATTATTTCCAAAATTGTCATCCATACTTGCTGGAGCACTTATTAGTGGGCCTTTAGCAGGTGGCGATGCAGGAGCAAATACTGAGGCTTTAAGTTCTGTTTCTAGAACGTTAAACTTTAGATTAACGGTAAGAGATAATGCTCCATACAGCTCTACAGCTCCTTTGAGTATTGGTCAAACACAATTTACAGATGCGGTAGTTACGGTTAGCAATACATCAGGACCATTTGCAGTAACTTCACCAAACACAGCAGTAACGTGGGCTGGTGGATCTACACAAAATATTACTTGGAGTGTAAATAATACAACAGCTGCACCAGTAAGTTGTGCCAATGTAAAAATTTCGTTGAGTACAGATGGTGGATTAACTTTCCCAACTGTATTGACATCAAGTACCCCAAATGATGGTACAGAAGCTTTGGTTATTCCAACTACGCCATCTACAACTGCAAGAATAAAAGTAGAAGCGGTAGGAAATATTTTCTTTGATATTTCTAATACAAATTTCACCATTGGTGGCGCAATTGCTTGTGGAAATGCTACAGGTTTGGCTTCGTCTGCTATTGGCAATAACACGGCAACTGTTAGCTGGACAGCAGTTGCAAATGCAGTAAGTTATGCAGTAGAGTATAAATTAAATTCATCTACAGTATGGACAAGTTTTGCAACAGCACAAACTGCTTCAACTGCAAATCTTACAGGTCTTACACAAGGTTCATTATACGATTGGAGAGTACAAGCTACTTGTAGTGCAGGCATTGGTAGCTTTGTAGCTGCACAGTTTACAACTACTGTACCATTTGTATGTAATGCACCAAGTAGTTTATCTACATCAGCAATCACTTCATCTAGTGCAACGGTAAGTTGGGCTGCGGTAAGTGGTGCGGCTAGCTATGCTGTGGATTATAAATTAAATTCAGATGCTTTATGGACAAGTGCTGCAACAGCTACAACTTCTACTTCAGTAGCCATTTCAGGTTTAACTGCAAGTTCTTTGTACGATTATAGAGTGAGTACAAATTGTGGCGCTAATGGTGCAAGTGGTTTTACTGCTGCACAATTTACTACGGCTGCTCCTTTTGTTTGTAATGCTCCTACAGGCTTAGCTGCATCTGCAATTACTTCTTCTAGCGCAACAGTAAGTTGGGCTGCGGTAAGTGGTGCTGCTAATTATGCAGTAGATTATAAATTAAATTCAGCAACAGTATGGACAAGTGCTGCAACAGCTACAACTTCTACTTCAGTTGCTATTGCAGGTTTAACTGCTAGTTCTTTGTATGATTATAGAGTGAGTACAAATTGTGGTGCTAATGGAGCAAGCGGTTTCACTGCTGCGCAGTTTACAACTAGTGCAGTTGTTGTAAATACTTGCCCTGGTCCTTTAGATGTAAGTACAAATGGTACAGTTGCTGGTGCAGCTACTATTCCTTTTAATACAGATGTAAAAGGATTGATAAACACTACAACTGATAATGATTATTACAAATTTGTAATTACAACAGGTGGTACAGCTACTATTACTTTAACAACATTGCCTGGCGATTATGATATTCGTTTATACAGTAGTAATGGTACAACACAGTTGGCTATTTCGCAAAATGGAAGTACAACTAGCGAAACCATTAGTCGCACATATACCGCAGGTACGTATTACATAAGAGTGTATGGTTATAATGGAGCAAATAGTACAACTACTTGTTATACTTTAAGGGTACAAAAAGGTACTGCTACTAAAGGTGCTACGGATGAATTTGCACAATTAAACAATGAGATTTCTGTATCTCCAAACCCAGTGAGTTATACTGCAAATTTATTTTATAAATTTAAAGAGGCAGGTAATGCAAGTGTAGTTGTTACAGATAAAACAGGTGCTATTGTTTTAAAAAAATCTACCATGGTAAGTGAAGGTGCAAACAGACAATATTTGGATGTGAGCACACTTGCAAGCGGTATGTATTTTATTAGAATACAAAATGGCGATGAAGTTCAAATGGCCAAAATAATGGTAATGAAATAATCATTGTTTTATATAATGAAAAGAGGCTGCGAGTTTTTGTAGCCTCTTTTTTATGCAATTCAAAATTTGCATTTCCCCTATTTTTTTTATACCAATAAATATTAAATAGTCCGTTAAATTATAAAAGATGTCAGCCTGAGGCACTCATAAAATGAAATTTTAAGCTCTTTGCAAATGACACTGAATTAAAAACCTGTCAAAGTGAGCTTGTCGAACTTGGTGCTACCGTCTTTAGCACAACGGGTTCGACAAGCTCACCCTGACAACATTCTTGATTGGACTGATTATGATTTATAGATGATATTAACCACTTTTTTATAGAAATATTTTTTACCGTCTTTTTAATCAAGCCAAAAATTTGCGGCCACTAATACCTGCAAAACTTTTTCTTTGGCGTTGGATATTCCATAAATCAGCAGAGGTAAATGTTTTTGCTTTTTGCATGCCTAATGCTAGTGTTTCATTTACTACTTCTCCCATTTTTTTTGCTTCTACATTGCTTATTGCTTTGAATAAGTTGTTTGTTTGTGTGTTCATTTTTTTTGTTTTAATGTTATTGTTTAAAATTTATTTTTAAGAATTTTTATCATTTCATCCTTTCATAACACAAATATATAAATATTTTTACTACTATGCAAAACATAATACTTAGCAATATAGTAGTAATGTAGATTAATTACTACTATATATAATTATAATATATTCACTAATAATATTTTATAGGAATTTATTTTTAAAAAAAGTATTTTAATGAAAATTATGAACGGTAAATAGCTTGGATAGATGGCGTAAAATTAATGACTATCCGCAATTAGGTGCAAGGTTTATACCATGCGCTAGAAATTGCTGCTACTATTAATCTATCGAATAGTTTAATTCCAAAATACCTTCTA
>JAYTLA010000120.1:0-7641 GCA_043729825.1 Ferruginibacter sp. | reverse complement strand
AGGAATCGTTTCTTCAATACCATCAATATCCGATTTTATTATAAGGCTTCCTTTTGTATTTGTAGTAATGCTTTTTACATCGCCGCCATATTTCATTTTCACTTTTGTCAAGTCTGCACCAGGCTTTACCATTAAGCTATATTCGAAACCCAATTTATTATTATTGCTGAAAGAATACACTACATCTATTCCATCATAAATATTTTTATAAATAATTTTTTTGTACCCATATGCTTTCTCTGTAAGCATTCCGTATGTGTGATAATCGTATGTTTTTTCTTCTGTAATTATTTCTACATTATCGTTTGCCCCAACCCATTCCATGGTAATGGTTCTATCGGTAATATTCTTTTTGCGTTCAATCTCTTCTTCCTTTACTCCTGCTTTTTCTAGTTTTTCTTCTTCTGCCTTTGAAATATTTTCTATTTTTCTATGCAAATGAATTAACCCTTTTGCTGTAAATAAAATGGGCATACCTAACCCTTCGTAACCAAATTTTATTTCTTCCATATTGGGAAATCCATTCATCGTTTTTCCATATTGACCTATATTTTCAATAAAGGAATTTGAAGAGCTGAAGGTTTTTTGTAAAGAAGAAATTGATTTGGGGGTTGCAGTTGTTTTTTGAGAAAAAGAAAACTTACCTATGCATATTACAATACATAAGAGCACATATTTCAATAATGGTGTTTTATTGTATAAATTATGCCTCAATGGTACGAGTTTATTATTATAAGTTCTTAAATATGAAAATTTTATCTATCACTCAGTGCATCACATAAAGATTTATGCATGTTCCCATTCAGGGTTATTTCCGTAAGAAATGGATATCTATGAATTGATTAGAACGTAATTATATTTTGGAAGGTTGCCATAAAGTTAACAAAAATCAATCCACAATTTTGTAGTTCGCATTTCAATCTATCAATAATTAGGCTAAACCGTTGTTACAACATTGTTTAGTTGCTGTTTAAGATTGGTAAATACTAAGAGAGAAAATGTAACCAATTTATTGTATGTTCTTTGTAAAATTAAGAAAAATGGCTTACTTTATAAATTTATAGCAATGTAGTTAAGTTAGAGCTAAAGTTAAAGCTTATAATGGTGGTGTAAAACCCACCACTAAATTTAATATTTTGTACTTTATAAGATATATTAGTTGGTGATAAATTATGGTGCATTTGTATTTAGTTCAGGCTCCGCTAATTTTTCAGCAATGGTTTGCTGTACTTGATGGTTTGTAAATTTATATAACAACCCAACAATAAATAAAAAAGAAAATAAGATGCAACCAACTACAAAGCCTACCAAAGCATATAAAATTTTAGACGGTTTCACTTTATCAAATGGCGGTTCGGGTTTATCTAATATTTCTATTATTGGTGTAACTTTTTGTTTCCTCCAAAGTGCTTCTTCTCTATTTGATGCTGCACCATTTCTTTGAGCAAGCACTTGCAGTTTGTCATTTTCCAAATTTTCTTGAGGAATATTGTATTGCAATTTATTAGGATTTACGAATAATGTAGTGTTATTTAATACAACTCTTCGATTATCGAAACTGTTCAATATCCTTTCGAAAGAATCTACTTTTTTTGTGGTAAAATCAAAATCAAATTGTGCTTTTTTTACTTTTAACTCTGTGTAGAATTGAGATATTTTATTGATTAGAATATAGCTTATAGGAGAAATTAATTTTTCGTTTGTATTTGTAAATGTCAATTCTAAAAGACTATTTTTATTAAACTTTACAATATAGTTATCTTTGAGTAATGCTGCTCCTATTGATCTTAATTCTGTCTCGGAATTAGGCCTTTTGATAGGATTAGCATTAAAGCTTTTTCTCAAGTTATATTCATCAATAAGCAATTCTGCTACTGTTTTATTATCACAAGTTTCAATTTTCTCTCCTGCTACCGCTTCTCTTGTTTTTTTACTTTTTGCTACTTCTTCAATATTTACATTAGCCTCATCTGTTAAACTTTTTGAACCGCTAGATGCTCCAATTAACTCACTTAGTTTGGATGTACTAGAGTTTTTTTCGGGGCCTGATGTTAATGGAAAAACAGAAGATTTTACTGAATAAACCGTTGGAACTCTTTTTGCATAAAAATAAAATAATGCCGAAATTAATAGCCCACCCAAAAGTATTACGAATCGTAATTTTCGCAACCTATTAAAAATCTTTATGGCAAGTGCTTGAGTAGTCACAATAAATTATTTAATGTATTTCAATAAGAATGCTGTAATAAAAATAGGAACTAAAGTGGTCACTGTTGACTTTGCTATATCAGTTAATTCTTGCCCTTCGGGTCTTTTAGGAATAGTTACCACAGAGCCTTCTTCTACACGAGGGTAAAAATGAAAGAATAAGATATTTTTTGTACGTCTGCTTTTTCCATTTGCATAGGTAACAAATATTCTACTCCTCCAAGGTCTAATACCAAAACCACCTGCTTTATCTACATAAAATCCAACATTGGTATGCTCTTTATCAAAAGCAATTTTAAGAGGCGACTGCACTACTCCTTTTACAGATACAAATGGATTTATTTCTGGTACAAAAATGATATCGTTTTCTTGCAACACAATATCAAATTTTGAATTCTTATTTTTTAATGCCTTGTATAAATCTATACTTACTGGTTCATCTAATCCTGCTCCTCCAGAAATAACATTTCCAGCACTATCAAAATTGGGTCTTTGAACTACCCTCTCCCTAAAATTTTCTGTTTTTCTTCTATACAAAATTGCTCCCGAAAGATCCGCATTATCTTTAAAGCCTCCAGCTCTCGCTATAAAAGAAGATAACTTTTCATACTTATTTAGTCGAGAATATAACCCTGGATATTTTACTAATCCTCTTATTTCTATATTTTGCTGTAACTCGAATGTTGGGTTTTTTCTAACAAAAATTTGATCGTATGGTTTCAAAATAACTTTTGCTGATGCAGAATCTAACTGCAAATTAGATGGTATTGCATAGGCCAAAATAGTTGTCCTTGTTGGCTTTAACCCTTGCTTTGCAGAATCAATATCAACAATACTTGAAATCTCTAATCTGCCAAACTCTGCGGATTGTTTTAAACCTCCCGAGAAATAAATAAGGTCTTGAAGTGTCATACCTCCATATTTGCGGTGTTTTCCTTCTTTACGTACCTCACCAAATATTTCTACAAAAACTGGATCTACAAATTCGCTTGTGCCAAACAATTGTACCACATCGTTTGGCATTAATTCAATATTATTTTTACTAGTAATGTTGTTGTTATTAATATCTGTTAAGTCCACCTCTAATTTATCGGCTTGTAAATTGGTAGAATCACCTGCTCCACGAAAAACATAAGCCCTCTGCAAGTAAGTATTTCTTGTAACACCACCTGCTCTGTTTATAAGGTCAAACAATCGATCTCCAACCCTGTACTCATATACATCCGGATACTTTATTTCTCCTCTTATTTCCATTTTATTTACAAGACCTGCACGTATTAAATCGGCTTTTACAATATCACCATCTTTTAAAATAGCATCTTGCCCTGCAAGCCTTAAAATAGCAGTTGCATTTACATTAATCAACGCCTGTCCTTCATTAGCACTTCTAATAATTTTTAATGATGACCCCAATGCATCTGCATTTAAACCCCCACTATATCTTAGCAATGCCTTTACACCTTCATCTTTTCTTAACTGGTAATACATCGGTCGTTTAAATTGCCCCGTTGCTAGTACTCGTTTTTCATAAAAAGGCACAATAATAAAATCGTTGTTTTGAAGATAAGAACGTCTTCCCGCTTCTCCTGTTTGCAAATACTTATACACGTCGATTTCCTCTATTATTCTACCGTTTCTTTTTATTTGTATATTTCTAAGGTTTCCATTTTCAGTAATACCACCTGCCAATTGTATTACATTAAAAGCGTTGGTAAATGCAGAGACAGTAACTATTCCAGGGTTATTTACTTCATTTACTACATTTACATTAATGGTTCTTGGCTGCCCCAAACTTATATCTATATTTGTACCTGGCGGTACCACAGCTGCAAATCGTGCATACAACAATCTTCTTGCATTTTCAAATGTATAGCCAGCTAAGTATATTTTGCCCATTCCTTCAGGGAAAATAGAACCGTCCTTCCCTACTAAATACGGTCTTTGATATTCAGCACCGCCATACATAGATACTACAATGTTATCTCCTACACCAATTGGATAATCCAATGGGGGTGTAGAAAGTTCCGCTATGCTTGGTGCAGCAGCAGAAGAAAGCGCATTGGCTCCATAAGTGCTTTTTGCTCCGCTCGCAAAGCTTTTTACATTATCCTGTGTACTACTATCTTTATCTATTTTATTGTTTTTTAAATTTTCATTTTGCAATTTTCTATTTAAATCATCTCCTACATTTTCATTCAGCCTGTCTAACTGCGGACGAGTCATATTTATAGGAGCAGTAGGTATTGTAGGATTGGTTGGTAAAGGATTATTACCAGTTGGCGGCTGACTATATGCAAAAAATGAATTAAATATAAATAAGGTAAGTGCTAATAAACGAGTTAGTAGATTTATTGATCCTCTATGCATTTCTATAAGGATTGATTTTACAATTTTTGAATTTGCAAATATACAGTTATTTACGATAGCTATCCCATATACTATTATACTCATTCCAAAGCTCATTTACAATGTCTTGGGCAGACATAATTCGTTTAATAATACTACTTACCTGCCCAATTTCTAACTCACCTTCAACCATATCTCCTTCAAACATACCATTTTTTGCTCTAGCCCGGCCTAATAATGCCTCCAAATCTGCAATTGAAGCACAATTTTCCTCAGCTTGCTTTACTTTTTGGTAAAAGTCGTTTTTTAGTAATCGTACGGGTGTTAATGCCTTTAAAGACAATTGAGTATCGCCTTCTGCAGATGAAAGAATGGCATTTTTGAAATTGTCGTGGCAAGAAGCTTCATGGCTGGCTACAAAACGACTACCAACTTGCACTCCATCTGCACCCAAAGCCATAGCTGCAAACATTTGCCGGCCTGTAGCAATGCCGCCAGCTGCAATTACTGGTATGGTTACTTTTTCTTTTACAGCTGGTACCAATACAAAAGTAGTTGTCTCTTCCCTTCCATTATGCCCGCCTGCTTCAAATCCTTCTGCCACCACCGCATCGCAGCCTGCATCTTCTGCCTTTTGTGCAAACTTGCTACTACTTACTACATGTACTACTTTAATGCCTTCCGCTTTTAAAATAGCTGTAAATGTTTTTGGATTACCAGCACTGCTAAAAACAATGGGTACTTTTTCATCAATAATAGTTTGTAAATGCTTATCAATATCTGGATAGAGTAATGGAATATTTACTCCAAAAGGTTTATCGGTAGCTGCTTTGCATTTTTGAATATGTTCTTTTAATACATCTGGATACATGCTACCGCTGCCGATAATACCCAAGCCTCCTGCATTACTTACTGCACTGGCAAGTCGCCAACCGCTTGTCCATATCATACCTGCTTGTATAATTGGTTTTTCTATACCAAAAAGTTGGGTAATGCTATTTGAAAATGCTTGCATAAATATTCCTTTTATTAGCGTGAACTTCCGCCTAAATCTATAGCAGTATTGTCGCCAATATTTAAATTCCTGCTCACACCTTTTACTTCTGCATCGCTACCAATGAGAGAATTGTTCAACACAATTTCAAATAAATTAGAATATGCTCCAATAATAGAATCCTTAATGATGGCGTGGCTTATAGATGTATTTTCTCCAATAGCTACATTGGGTCCAATAACAGAATTTTTTATGATACAGCCATTCCCAATACTTACGGGCGGAATAATAATGGTATTGTTTTGAATGCAGTTTTCCGCCATATTGTTTCCAAACTTTTTTAGTAAAATAGCATTGGATGCAAGTAAAGAATCTTTCTGCCCACAATCAAACCAATTTTCTACTTTTAACGAATGAAATATGGCACCATTTTGTATCATGCAATCGAGTGCATCAGTCAAATTAAAATCGTCGTAGCTGCGTTCTTTTCTATCTTGAATTTTATGGAGGCACTGAAATAAAATTTCAGTTTCTTTTATTTTATATACACCTACTATGGCCATATTACTTTTTGGAATGGCAGGTTTTTCTACCAACTTTGTTATGATTCCATCTTCACCAATTTCTGCTACGCCAAAATTGCGTGGGTCATCTACTTTTTTTACGGCTAAAATAGAATATGGTGCTTCTATCATGTATTTTAAATCATACTCTGCAATGGTATCGCCAAGTACAATTATCAACTCATCGTTGCCCACTATTTCTTTTGTTATTTCTATGGCGTGCCCTGTGCCTTGTCTTTCATTTTGGGTAATGAAATGAGTATTTAATTTAGGATAATTTACTTGTACATAATCTTTTATTTTTTCGCCTAGGTAACCAATTATAAAAATAAAGTCGGTTACGCCTGCTTCTTTTAATTGGTCAACTATAATACTAAGTATGGTTTTGCCCGCAAGCGGAATGAGTGCTTTGGGCTGTGTGTATGTATGCGGACGAAGCTTGGTGCCTGCACCTGCTACGGGGATTATTGCCTTCATTAATATTTCTCTTTTATGGGGGTAACAAGTTACACCAATGTTTGAAGCAAAAATGTTTTGGATGGTGAAATTAACGATTTTAATACAAACAAAACATTTCTGTACACTATGTTTTGAAGAGTTGCCTACGCAAAAACATTAGCCAAAAGGTATTGCGCAAATTAAATTAGTATAGCAAAGAAAAAATATTGTATTATAATAGTTGAACCTATCTTATGAGAGGTAGTCTGAAAACAATGTTGATTTCGGTATTCTGCTCATGCTTCCAAAAAATAAATCTTAAAAAATGGCTGCGTATATTTGCATTTCAAAATAATATTTATGCAAAGAGATACTGTTTTATTTGATTTGATAAGCCAAGAAGCCGATAGACAACAGCACGGAATAGAATTAATAGCCAGCGAAAATTTTACTAGCAAGCAAGTGATGGAAGCCATGGGTACTTGCCTTACCAATAAATATGCAGAAGGATACCCTGGCAAAAGATATTATGGCGGTTGTGAAGTGGTAGATGAAGTGGAGCAATTGGCGATTGACAGAATAAAAAAAGTATTTAATTGTGAATACGCAAATGTGCAACCGCATAGTGGTGCGCAAGCAAATGCAGCATTAATGCTGGGGATTTTACAACCAGGCGATGCTATACTGGGCTTAGACTTGAGCATGGGCGGGCATCTTACGCATGGCTCCCCAGTAAACTTTAGTGGCAAATTATACAAAGCTTCTTTTTATACAGTAAAAAAAGAAACCGGCCTGATAGATTATGAAATGCTTGAAGAAAAAGCTCGTACAGAAAAACCAAAATTAATTATTTGTGGTGCATCGGCATATAGCAGAGATATTGATTATGCTCGCATAAGAAAAGTGGCGGATGAAGTGGGTGCTTTTGTAATGTGCGATATGGCGCACCCTGCTGGATTAATTGCTGCTGGTTTATTAAGTTCTCCTTTTGAGCATTGCCATTTTGTTACAAGCACAACACACAAAACTTTGCGTGGCCCAAGAGGTGGAATTATTTTAATGCCAAAAGATTTTGAAAACCCGATGGGGTTA